>DATEJC010000123.1:0-6754 GCA_035278345.1 Bradyrhizobium sp.
CCTGCTGGCCGTGGCGCGTCAGATAGAACAGCTCGAAGGTGCGGATGGCGGCGGCATCGAGCCGATCGAGCAGGCCGAGCTGGGCGAGCTCGCGGATGGCATGCGGCAGCGTGTTGATGCCGACGCCGAGCTCACGGATGGAATCGGCCTGCTCGTACAGTTCGCACTCGATGCCGCGCGCACGCAGCATCAACGCCGTGGTGAGACCACCGATTCCGCCACCGACGATAATCGCCTTCATCGCCCGTTACTCCACACAAACCAGTCCTGCAGGACATGGCTTGAGGGTGCCACGGTCCGTTACTC
The DNA here is from genome assembly GCA_035278345.1 of Bradyrhizobium sp. Taxonomy (GTDB): domain Bacteria; phylum Pseudomonadota; class Alphaproteobacteria; order Rhizobiales; family Xanthobacteraceae; genus Bradyrhizobium. The sequence goes on from DATEJC010000123.1 coordinate 307, forward strand.
CGCCGCAAGCGGCTTTGCCCCCTCCGCCTTCAGCTCGACCCGGGTCTTCGGCTTGGCCTTAATCTTGAGGTCTTCGAAATCCTGGCGGTCGCGCACGCTATTGCGGAAAATCTGCTCCCTGCCGGGCAGATATTGCGGCGGGCAGGACACATCCGCCCCATACCAGGCCGCCGCCTTGATGGTGAAGGAGGGATCCACCAGATGCGGCCTGCCGAGCGCGACGAGATCGGCACGGCCGGCGGCGAGGATCGTGTTGACCTGATCAGCGGTGGTGATGTTGCCGACGCACATGGTCGCCACCCGCGCCTCGTTGCGAACCTGGTCGGAGAACGGCGTCTGGAACATGCGGCCATAGACCGGCTGCGCGTCGCGCACGGTCTGTCCCGTGGAGATGTCGACGAGATCGACGCCTGCCTCGGCAAAGGCGCGCGCGATCGACACCGCGTCGTCGCCAGTGATGCCGCCTTCGGCCCAATCGGTGGCGGAGATGCGCACCGACATCGGCTTGTGTGCCGGCCATGCCGCGCGCATCGCCTCGAAGATTTCGAGCGGGAAGCGCAAGCGATTTTGCAGCGAGCCGCCATATTCATCGGAGCGCTGGTTGGTGAGCGGCGAGATGAAACTGGCGAGCAGATAGCCGTGGGCGCAGTGCAGCTCCAGCATGTCGAAGCCGCAGCGCACGCCCCGCTCCGTTGCCGCGACGAACTCGGCCTCGATCCGGTCCATCGCGGCGCGATCGAGCTCGCGCGGCACCTGGCTGTCGGGGAAATAGGGAATGGGCGAGGCCGACACCACATCCCAACCGCCCTGCTCCAACGGACGATCCATGCCTTCCCACATCAGTTTGGTCGCGCCCTTGCGGCCGGCATGACCGAGCTGCAGGCAGATCTTCGCGGCCGAATTGGCGTGGACGAAATCGACGATCCGCCGCCAGGCCGCTTCCTGTTCGTCGTTCCATAGCCCGGCGCAGCCATGCGTAATGCGCGCGTCGCGTCCGACGCAGGTCATCTCTGTGAAGATGAGACCTGCGCCGCCGATCGCGCGCGAGCCGTAATGCACCAGATGGAAATCGCCGGGTACGCCTTCCTTCGCCGAATACATGCACATCGGCGAGACCACCGCGCGGTTGGCAATCGTCATCTCGCGCAGCCGCAGCGGCTGGAACATCGGCACGGCCGGCTTGTCGACATCGACGTCGAAGCCGTGCGCGCGGACCTGCCGGGCAAAGGCCTTGTCGACTTCCTTGACGAAGTCAGGTGCGCGCAGGTTCAGATTGTCATAGGTGATGGCCTTCGAGCGCGTCATCACGCCGAATGCGAACTGCACGGGATCGAATTCCCAGAAGCGGTCGACATGCTCGAACCAGACCAGCGAGACGTCGGCCGCGTGCTGGGTCTTCTCGACCTCCTCGCGCCGCCCGTGCTCGTAGCGATCGAGCGCGGCTGCGACGGACGGCGCCTGCTTCATCGCATCCGCCAGCGCAATCGCGTCTTCCATCGCAAGCTTGGTGCCGGAGCCGATCGAGAAATGCGCTGTCGCCTTGGCGTCCCCAAGCAGCACCATGTTGCCCTTGACCCAGCGCTTGCTGCGGATCATGGGGAAATTGCGCCACATCGAGCGGTTGATCAGCAGCGGATGGCCGTCGAGGAACCAGCCGAAAATCTGCGCCATACGGTCGGCGGATTGCCGCTCGTCGAGGCCCTTCAGCCCGGCGCGCTCAAAAGTGTCGGGATCGGTCTCGAAAATCCAGGTCGAGTGGCCCGGCTCATATTGATAGGCGTGCGCGATGAACGCGCCCCACTCGGTCTCCTGGAAGATGAAGGTGAAGGCGTCGAGCGGCTTGGTCGAGCCCATCCAGGCGAACGTGTTGGATCGCAGATCCACCTCGGGCTCGAAATGCTCGGTGTATTTCTCGCGAAAACGGCTGTTGATGCCGTCGGCGAGGATGACGAGATCGGCGCCGGCGATGCGGGGATCGCGGTCATCGGCAATCTCTGTCTCGAAGTGCAGCGCGACACCGAGCTCGCGCGCCCGCTCCTGCAGCAGCATCAACAGCGTGCGCCGCGAGCAGCCGCAAAAGCCGTTGCCGCCGACGCGGTGCACCGTGCCGCGGAAGTGCACGGCGATGTCGTCCCAATAGGCGAATTCCTGGGTGATGCGCCGATAGCTCGGCGGATCGTAGGCCTCGAAATTATCGAGGGTGGCGTCGGAGAACACCACGCCGAAGCCAAAAGTGTCGTCGGCGCGGTTGCGCTCGTAGACGGCGACATTGGCCTCCGGCCGCTGTTTTTTCAGCAGGATCGCGGCATAGAGACCTGCCGGGCCGCCACCGATGATCGCGATCTTCATGAAGGCCTCCGCAAGGCGAGCTGCTCCGGACCAATTGAAGATATTTTAAGCTTAAAACATTTTCCTTGCAAGGCCCTTTAGTGACTTCCCGGTTCCCTTTTCAGTTGCCCTGGAATACCGGTTTGACCTTGTTGGCAAAAGCCTCGAAGGCGCGGCCGAAATCGGCCGTGGTCATGCACAGTGCCTGCGCCACCGCCTCGGCTTCGATCGCCTCCTCGACCGACATCGCCCATTCCATGGCCAGCATGCGCTTGGTCATGGTGTTGGCGAAGGTCGGTCCCTCCGCGATCTGGCGGGCGAGTTGCTGCGCCTGCGGCAAAACGTGCTCTGGCGTGACGATGCGGCTGAAGAAGCCCCAGCGTTCGCCCTCCTCCGCGGTCATGAAGCGGCCGGTATAAAGCAGTTCGGAGGCGCGGGACTGGCCGATGATGCGCGGCAGGATCGCGCAGGCCCCCATGTCGCAGCCGGCGAGGCCAACCTTGTTGAAGAGGAAGGCGACCTTGGCGCCTGATGCGGCAAACCTGACGTCGGAGGCCATGGCGACGATAGCCCCAGCACCGGCGCAGATGCCCTCGACCGCCGCCACGATCGGCTGCGGAGCGGCGCGCATCGCCTTGACGAGGTCGCCGGTCATGCGCGTGAAAGACGTGAGCCCCTTGGTGTCCATCTTGATCAGGGGACCGATGATCTCGAACACGTCGCCGCCGGACGAAAAATTGCCGCCGGCGCCGGTCACGATGACCACCTTGACCTGGTCGTCGAAGGCGCAGGCGCGGAAGAAATCAGTGAGTTCGCGGTAGCTCTCGAAGGTCAGCGGATTCTTCCGCTCCGGCCGGTTCAGCGTCACCGTCGCGACCCCGTCCACGACCGCCAGCAGGAAATGTTGTGGCGTGTAATCGGCAAGCGGCACCGTCACGGGGTTGGCTGGTCTGCTCATGGAAACTCCTTGTTCTCTTCGGCGATCAATCGCCGTCTTGATGCTAGATTTCGCCGCCGGCCACTGCGATGGCCTGGCCGGTGACGGCGCCGGCGCCCTCGCCGCACAGCCACAGCACGGTATCGGCGACCTCCTGCGGCGTCACCAGACGTCCCTGCGGATTATGCTTTGCCAGTTCCGCCACCGCTTGCTCGCGGCTGCGGCCAGTCTTCTTCATGATGTTGTCGATACTGCCGGCGACGAGGTCGGTGTCGGTGAAGCCCGGGCAAACGGCGTTGACCGTGACCTTCGTACTCGCCAGCTCCAGCGCCAGCGAGCGGACGAGGCCGATCACGGCGTGCTTAGCAGCAGCATAGGCGCTGACATAGGCGTAGCCCTTGAGGCCTGCGGTCGAGGCGACCGCGATGATACGGCCGTGCGGGCGCGTCTTCATCGAGGGCAGCGCGGCCTGAATCGAATGCACCACGCCCATGAAGTTGACATCCATCATGCGCGCGAACAGCGCGGCATCGGACTTGGCAAAGGGCGCGGATTCGGCGGCGCCCGCATTGGCGATAAGAATATCGATCGGCTGCCGCTGCGCCGCGCGCGCGATTGCCGTAGCGATGCCGGCCTGGTCCGCGACATCGGCGACATCAGCGAAATGCGCATCCCCCGCGGCAACAGTCTCATCGAGCGCCGCACGCTGGCGGCCGAGCACCGTGACGGTCATGCCCTGCCTCGCGAGCGTTGCCGCGATGGCGCGGCCGATGCCGCGGCCACCACCGGTCACCAGCGCATGCGGAGCGTGCGGCGTTGCGGGCATGCGGTTCTCTCCCTGGGAATAGTTGGCGGCAGCGGGCCAATATATTTTAAACTTAAAGCTTTTGCAATCGGCGAAGCCGCCCCGCTCCGGCGGCTATGGCCGCAGATGGAAACCAGCCGCGGTCAGCCGCGCGACGACGTCTTCGAGATGCGCCCTGTCACGCGTTTCGATCACAATCTGGAGCAGGGCCGCCTTGGCCGGCAGGTCGGAGAAGGTCCGCTGATGCGAGACCTCGATAATGTTCGCGCCGGCTTCTCCCAGCAGGTTCGAAACCAGCGCCAGCTGTCCCGGGCGATCGACGATGTCGATCACGAGCTGGGTCAGCCTTCCCTCGCGGGCCAGCTCGCGCGTAAGCACCGACGCCATGAGGCGCGTATCGATGTTGCCGCCGGTCAGAACGAGGCCGACATTCGTCCCGCGAAACCGCTCGGGCGCGGCCATGACCGCCGCAAGGCCTGCTGCGCCCGCGCCTTCGGCCACCGTCTTCTCGATGTTGATCAGCATCGACACCGCGCGCTCCATCTCGTCGTCGCTGACGAGAACGATGTCATCGACCAGATCGCGGATGATGCCGGTGGTGATGCGGCCCGGCTCCTTGACGGCAATGCCTTCGGCCAGCGTGTCGCCGCGCATCGGCAGTTGCTCGCCCTTAACGGCGTTGTACATCGAAGGATAGAGGCGGGCCTGGACGCCGATGATGCGGATATCCGGCTTTACGGATTTGGCGGCGATAGCGATGCCGGAGATCAGGCCGCCGCCACCGATCGGAACGACCAGCGTCTCAAGCTCGGGCACCGCCTGCAGCATTTCAAGCCCAATGGTGCCTTGGCCGGCAATGATCAGGGGATCGTCGTAGGGATGGATGAGGGTCAGGCCGTGGGCGCTACCGTGTTCGCGCGCAAACCTGCCAGCCTCCTCCAGCGTTTGACCCGTGATGATGACGTTGGCGCCGTGACGCTTGGTGTTCTCGACCTTCACCATGGGCGTGCCCACGGGCATGACGATGCTGGCGGGAATGCCGAGCCGCTTGGCGTGGTAGGCGACGCCCAGTGCATGATTGCCTGCGGACATCGCGATGACGCCGCGCTCCCGCTCGGCAGACGACAGCGCGCTGAGGCGGTTGAGCGCGCCCCGCTCCTTGAAGCTCGAGGTGAACTGGAGGTTTTCGAATTTGAGCCAGAGATTGCAGCCGCAGATCTCGCTCAGTGTCCTGCTGCGGTTGCAGGCCGTGACGATCACCGAACCATGCAGCGTCGCTGCCGCTGCCTTGATGTCGGCAGGCGAGATTTTGATCCCGTTGATATCGAGACCGGGACTGGCCTTGCCTGATTGAAAGCTTTTCGGACTGGACGGCATATCGTTCACGGCATTGGGGTGGGCATCATATTGCCTATAGACCCGGGGTGTACAACGCGGCCAGCCATTATTGCTGCTCGACGATCGCCTGCGCGGCGCCGCCGATGCCCTGCCGAAAGGCCTCGTCGAAGGTGACGGCGGCGACCTGCCAGCGATGCACGCGTCCACGCCACTCCAGCTGCCACTCCGCATTCCAGCGCAATTCCTGATCGTCCCAGGCAAGGTGGGCGATCAGGACAGCATCGCCGCCCCGCTCGGCCGCGACATTCGAAAGCCTTGGATGCACGGTGTTCGCAAGCACCAGGTCCTCAGTGCCGATGCCGGCCAAGGCCGCGGCATCCGGGATCACCACGGACATCCCGCGCCTTTCCGCCGCGGCCAGCAGCGACTGCCGTTGCAGATCCGTTTGCTTCGTGTCGCTCGCTACCACAAAGCTCTTGGCACCGTTGCGCATTTCCACAAAGACGCCGAGCACCGGACGGGGAGCAAGCCACGGCTTGACGCCGAGGGCCGCCAGAATGTCGTTGATCCCCGCCTCGTCGAAATCGGCGGTCAGGAAGAAGGAGCGATCCCGCGTACCCTGCTCGTCGTTCTTCGGCTTGCCGCCTTTCTCATCGCGATAGGTGTAGTCGCGAACAAGGCGCGCGGCATAGGCCTTGTATTTGTCGAGGCGCGGATCGCCCGCGAGGCGTAGCAAACCCGACACCTTGATCAGGACGTCTTCGAGGCACGTGGCAAAGCCTGTGAGGCGATTTGCTTCGCCCTGTCCCGTCACGATGGTCTGGGCACGATATAGCTTGTTCTCCTCCGCCGCATGGACGGCAAGACACGCGACCAGCATCGCGACCAGAAACGCTGCAATGGATAATTTCGGCGTCAAACGCAACATGGTCAGGCGTACTCCACCATCGTGCTGCGCGAGAATCCCCGCTCAGCCCTCCGCCGCTTCGCGCTCCATGTCGCGGCCGGACAGATCCTCGCCCTGCATGCCGGCATAATCG
>DATEJC010000124.1:0-2558 GCA_035278345.1 Bradyrhizobium sp.
GGTCCTGAGCTCGGTGATCTCTTCAGCGACCTTATCGAAGACCAGGTGCGCTTCCTGCCAGTCGAAGCCGACGCGCGCGGCGCGGTTCTGAATTTTCACTGCCCGCAACAGGGCAGGCAACGCCAGTGCTACACCATCGAGAACGCTGTGGGCACCCGCGGTATGCGGCGCACGGCCCTTGCGCTCGGCCGCCTTGTGCTCCTCCCAGGCCTCGGTTTGCGCTGCAGCCGAGGCGATCTCGGCATCGCTGAAGACATGCGGATGGCGCCGCTCCATTTTGTCGGCGATCGCTGCAGCAACATCGTCGAAGGCGAACATGCCGGCTTCCTCGGCCATACGGGCGTGAAAGACGACCTGAAACAGAAGATCACCTAACTCGTCCTTCAGCCCCGGCATGTCGCCACGCTCGATCGCGTCGGCCACCTCATAGGCTTCCTCGATCGTGTATGGAGCGATCGTCGAAAAATCCTGCTCGCGATCCCATGGGCAGCCGCGCTTCGGATCGCGCAGTCGCGCCATGATCGCGAGCAGTCGGTCCAAAGGACGGCTAATCGATGCATCATCCATCCGTTCGCTTTCCACAGCAGCTGGACACGACTGCGCCAAACACCCCGGAATACCCCTGGGTAGCGCGATGTTTAGGATCCGGACGAGCTGAGACCACGTGTGTGTCCACCAAATACAGATGTCACTTTTTCTGCCATTTAGAAATGTCACTCCTCGGTGGCTGGGGTCGGACGGCGGGCGGGCGCGGAGCCCCGACGTAGCGCAGCGCCCGACCGGCGCCACGCACCATGATTGAAATCGCACCCGTTAGTTTTTACCGAGCGGGCATTTAGCCCGCTCGGCTCGTAGAGAGAAGCTCAGCCGATCTTGAACAGACGGGCGGCGCTCTGATCGCGGCGCCGCGGCCCGCTGCGACGCTGAGGCCCGCGGCGCAGCTGGTCATCGCGGATCATCGTCAACACCGCCTCCAAGTGCTTGTTGTCGGCGATGGCGCCCTGGTCGACCTGGCGAACCTTGTCGAAGGTGCGATAGGCGAGCTCGACCCCGTTGTAGCGGATCGCAAGCCGGCCATCGGGGTAGTCGAAAACGGTGACGTACTTGCCGATTGCCGCCTTGGCCGGCTCGCTCGGCTCCACAATGAAGATCATCTTGTCGTATTGCAGTGTCAGCGCTTGCGAGAGACGGCGCGGTTCTTTCCAGGCAAACGCGTCCTCCAGATCGTCACCGGCGCGCAGCGGCCGATGCAGGTCCTTCTTATTCGCCGGCGGCTTCGCAAAGCGCGCATTGTAATCAGCCATGAACGCCGGCAGCAGGGCGTTTCCTTCCGCGAGGGTGCGGGCACCGGCGAGCCGCAGCTCCTTGACCAGCCGGTCCTGCAGGGTCTTGTGCGCCCGCTCGACCCGTCCCTTGGCTTGGCTCGAATTGGCGCAAATGATGTCGATGTTGAGCGCGTGCAGCGCGCGGCCAAACTGCGTCATGCCATCACCGCCTAGCGCGCCCTGATGATTGACACGAAACACCCCGTGCTTGTCGCTGTAAAAAGCCACCGGCTTGCCCCAAGCTTCGAGATAGGCGCGGGTCGCATGGAAATAGGCAAAGGTCGACTCACTCTCGACAAACTGCAGGTGCATCAGCCGACCGGTCGCGTCGTCAATGAACACCAGCAACGTGCATTGCGGGCCACGATCCTCGAACCACCAGTGCTCACAGCCGTCAACCTGCACCAGCTCGCCAACGCAGTCGCGCCGGGAGCGCGGCTGATGGACGCGCTTTCGCCGCTGCTTGCGATCGCGCCACAGCCCAGCCTCGATCATCCACAGCCGCAAGGTCTCGCGACCGAGCGTTATCCCATGCACCTCGCGCAGCTTCTCGGCCACCAAAGTCGGGCCAAAATCCCAATACCATTCGCGAATCAGCGCCAGCACCGCTCGCTGCAGCGCCTCGGGCTTGCGCCGGTTGCTGCGACGACCTCGGCGCTTCGAGATCAAGCCCGTTGGACCCTCGGTCCGGTAGGCCTTCAACAGCCGGAACACCTGCCGGCGCTCAAGTCCCAGCAGCTGCGCCGCTGCCTCCGTCGTCAATCGCTTCTGATCCAAATCGCGCAGCACCTCGAGCCGCGACAGCTCCCCATCGCTCATCAGCCGAACCGTCACCCCCAACACCCCCCGGAAATCCCCCGGGCAGTGTCATCTGTAATTGGCAGAGGGGTGACATTTTGATCGGGCGCCTACACGTCATAGCCGGATAACACACATTCTGGAAAGCTTTTTCAAATACTCCACAAATACAGATTTCCACGTTCCAGTCTATTTGGCCCGCGTGACAATATACATCTGAGGCAATCCCTAGCCGCAGACCGTCAGAGAAGGAGGAGCACGCAGGAGCTGCTCTGTCCGCAGATGCTACCAGTGATGTTTTCGAAATGTGAGACGGCGAGGGTAGCAGGGTCTAGAACCCAACGAGACGTTTTGCTCCACCAATGCCGCTCTATGGCTATGCTCGGGTTTCGACGCTTGATCAGGATCTCTCAATCCAGCGCACGGCATTGAAGG
>DATEJC010000125.1:0-4186 GCA_035278345.1 Bradyrhizobium sp.
TCGGACAGCGTGATCTTGCCGTCCTTCAGCTTGCCGATCTGGTCGAGCAGCAGCAGTGCGGCGGCATCGAAGCGGGGCGGCGCGCCGCGCGAAAGCGTCATCTGGTCGGCGACCTCGACATTGCCGAGGGTAGCCTTTGCCGCCTCGAGCAGCTTGGTCCTGACCGACGGTAAGGGCGCGCTGCCGGCAAACGTCACCCGGACGACGTCGCGTTCGGCGGACCAGACAAAGGGCTTTGCTTCGGGGACCAGGCGGGTGTCGTCATTGACGAGACGCACGCCGGGCACGGTCTCCACCGCGGTGAGGGCAGCGCTGCGGCCGTCGGAGGAAAACGCGTCGGCGGCAAAAGTGACGTCGCGGCCTGCAACCGTAACGCGCTTCTTGTCCAGCACGGCATCCTTGACTGCGGCATTCGAGCGCGCGGCAAGATCGCCCTCCAGCGGCTCGGTGCTCGTCCAGGCGGCGAAAGCCCAAAGGACGACCAGTACAATCGCTCCTGGCCACCATTTGCTGCTTCGCCCAAAAATTCCGTGCATCCGAGTTCCTGCGGCTTTCGAGAGGCGAGAGAAATCAAACCCTTGCAGGGCTGTCAAACCCCAAATGACGGGCGCAAGCGAGCGCCAAAAGGATCGCCAGAATAAGGGTTTGTTCAGCCCTCACTGGCTAACTTCGAGTCGAAGTCCAACCCCTCACCCGGTCCTCGATGAAGCAGCTTCGCAGCACCGTTATCCGCGCAGGCCTGGAAGCGCTGTATTTTTCCGGCGCGCACCACGTGCTGCGGCCGATTTTTGCGGGCGTCGGCACCATTTTCATGCTGCACCACGTGCGACCGCGCGATGCCAGGGAATTTCAGCCCAACCATCACCTGGAGATCGAGCCGTCCTTCCTGCGCGCCATGCTGTCGCACCTGCGGGCGCGCGACATCGACGTCGTCACCATGGACGAGGCGCATCGGCGGCTGACTCAAAAGGACTTCGCGCGCCGCTTCGCCGTGTTCACGCTCGACGACGGCTACCGCGACAACCGCGACCATGCGCTGCCGGCATTCCGCGAGTTCAATGCGCCCTGCATCGTCTATGCGGTGAGCGATTTCGCTGCGGGCACCGGGCGGTTGTGGTGGGTCGCGCTGGAGCGCGCGATTGCGAATGCGGACCATATCGAGGTCGAGATTGGCGGCCGCATGACGACCATGGAGGCAAAGACGCCGGCGCAGAAGCAGGCGACCTTCGACCGGCTGCACGACTGGTTGCGCGCGCTGCCGGGCGAGCACGACGTGCTGCGCGAGGTCGCAAGCCTGTGCGCACGCCACGGCGTCGACGACAGCGCCATCTGCCGCGAGTTCTGCATGTCCTTCGACGAACTGAAGGCTTTCGCCGACGATCCCCTGGTGACGATCGGCGCGCATACCATCACGCATCCGAACCTTGCCAAACAGAGCGAGCAGGTCGCGCTGAACGAATTGAAGACCAGCCGCGAGCGGATCGAGACCGCGCTCGGCCGCCCCGTGCTGCATCTCGCCTACCCCTATGGCGACCGCTGCGCGGCCGGCCCGCGCGAATTCGCGATGGCCAAGGCGGCCGGCTTCAAGACCGCGGTGACGACGCGGCCCGGCATGCTCTTCCCGGAGAGCGCCGATCACATGACAGCGCTGCAGCGCGTCTCGCTCAACGGCAATTACCAGGACGAGCGCATCCTGCCGGTGCTCACCTCGGGCACGGCGACGGCGATCTGGAACGGCTTTCGTCGCATCGACGCAGCGTGAACTTTCTTCCTTCTGCCCTTACAAGGAGAGAGGGTAAGAAAACAGCCTTCCTTGACTCGTTCCCTCCCCGCGCCCAAAACCTCCGTCAAGTCAAACGGAGGAAGGCATGTTCAAGGACCTCTTTTCACTAAAGGGCCGCGTCGCGCTGGTGACCGGCGGATCGCGCGGCATCGGCAAGATGATTGCGGCGGGTTTTCTCGCCCATGGCGCGGCGAAGGTCTACATCACCGCGCGCAAGGCCGGGCCGTGCGAGGCGACGGCGAAAGAGCTCACCGCGCAATATGACGGGGAATGCATCGCGCTCGGGATCGACATTTCGACGGTCGACGGCTGCGAAAAACTCGCCGCCGAAATCATCAAGCGCGAGCCCAGGCTCGACATCCTCGTCAACAATGCCGGCGCCGCGTGGGGCGCGGACTTCGACGAATTCCCGGAAAGCGGCTGGGACAAGGTGATGGACCTCAACGTCAAGTCGCTGTTCTTCCTGACCAAGGCGCTTGCAAAACCGCTGCGCGCCGCGGCCTCGCGCGAGCGGCCGGGCAAGGTGATCAACATCGCGTCCGTCGACGGCATCTTCGTCAATCCGCAGGAAACCTACTCCTATGCCGCGAGCAAGGCCGCGGTGATCCACCTGACACGTCGCATGGCAACCAGGCTGATCAAGGACAGCATCAATGTCACCGCGATCGCGCCCGGCGCGTTCAGCTCGGACATGAACCGCGCCGCCCGCGACCACGGCGACGAGGTGGCAAAGCGCATTCCGGCGCAGCGCATCGGCACCGACGAGGACATGGCGGGAGTTGCAATTTATCTGGCCTCGCGCGCAGGCGATTATGTCGTCGGCAACACCATCGCGGTCGATGGCGGGGTGGTGTACGCCAACGCGGGGCTCCCGGTCGCGGGGTAATGCGCGTACTCAAAAATCCGGAATTGTCCGCTTCAGAGGATGGAGGCGACATGGACCGACCGGCCGGGAGCGTCTGCGAATGACCTACTGCGGACTATCACCTAGCGAGTCCTATGGCCTTGGGCTGCCGGCCATGATCAAATGCGACGTTTCAGCCAGCACCCACTTATGGACGAGCGAATGAGGCGGCGGGACTTACTGCTTGTTGCTGTGATTGGCGCAGGGGGTTGGCCGCGATTGCTTCGCGCACAGCCTGTAAAGAACAAGATAGGTTACGTGCATCCGATTACCGCTAGTCGTGACCACGTGACATTTTCATTGCTTGAGCGGGAATGGCAGCGCCTTGGCTATGTTGACGGTGAAACGGTTTTTGCTCGCTCTGGCGAGGGCGATCCAGAAAGACTGCCGGGGTTAGTTCAGGACCTAATTGACCGCGGGGTAGGCGTGCTCATTGTTGTGGGGGCTGATGCTGTCCGCGCTGCCGTCAAAGTCACCCGAACTATTCCAATAGTGGCGATCGATATGGAAACTGATCCCGTCAAAGCCGGGCTCATTAACAGCTACGCCAGGCCAGGCGGCAACGTCACTGGCCTCTTTTTGGATATGCCAGTCCTTGCTGGCAAATGGATCGAACTGATGCGCGACATGGTCCCAGCACTGGATCGTGTCGCTTTTGCCTGGCAACCCTCAACCGGAAGAAGCCAGCTGGATGTGGCGCTTGGTGTTGCCAAGAGTTTGAATATAGAGACGTCAGTTCTGGAATTCGATGTCTCGGATGATTTTTCCGCGCGCCTGTCGACAGTCGCCGGATCGAAACGAACGGGTGTCATCCTCCTTACATTCCCCGGCTTTATCACGGTCGCAGAGAAATTTGCGGCTGCGGCGGCGAAATACCATTTGCCGACTATTTCGTTTCTTCGTGGAGCAGCCAAGGGTGGAATCCTGATGAGCTATGGGCCCAGGCAAGAGGACTACTTCCCGCGTGCCGTAGCTGATCGAATATTGCGCGGAGACAAGGTTGCTGAGGTCCCGGTTGAGCGGCCTTCGAAGTTCGAGTTCGTGGTAAACCTGAGAACCGCCCGAGCACTTGATATTGCTGTGCCGCCGGCATTGTTGGTTCGAGCCGACGAAGCAATCGAATAGGACGGGAGGTCGGCTTGCGACCCTCAGCGGACATGCCCTGGTCCCTCACCGATGTTCGATCTCGGGGCCAAAACGGACATCACCCGCCAAGCATCGGGAGGGCCAGTTTAAGAGCACACGCCCCGGTTAAGCGCGAGAGACTGCCGGCCGCTCAATACGTCTCGACGTGATAGCGGCCGTCTTCGCGCATCGCGGTCTTGAGCGGCGCCCAGTCGATGGCGGCGCCGCGGCAAACGTCGGCGAAGGCTTCGTCCACACCGCTCTCCATGCCCTTCAGGCCGCAGATGTAGACGTGCGTGCGCGGATCCTTCATCAGCGCGGCGACGGTGGCCGCCTCGCTGCGGATGCGGTCCTGCACATAGGTGCGGGGCTGG
>DATEJC010000126.1:0-10964 GCA_035278345.1 Bradyrhizobium sp.
TTCCCCGCGCAATGGCTTTACGGCTTACTTCGTGCTCTCCCCGGTGAGCGGCCTTTATTGTCACCGTTGCTCCGCCAGCACAGGCCGGCGGGGATAGACGCCAGGGTCGCGGCGCCAGGACCACACGACTTCGCCGTACGCCGCGGCGTTTCGTCCGGCGGGAAACCCGCCTGACGCCGCAAGCGTCCATCGCAACCCGCACCACGTTCCGTGACGATCGCGAAACGTCCCTTTGGTGGCACGGGCTGGGTGGATCAATACCGCAAATCAGAATTCTGGTAAAGAGAAATATTTTCGATACGGGGACTTGACAACTTCCGGGTGATTTGCCCGTCGTGCCAAATTTGTCACACCTTTGCCTAACGTAGAGGCAATCATCCACTGCCGATCACCAATAGTTGTGCTCATGTGACACGACGATCGGACCGACTCGCGCGACCAATCCCGAGGGGGGCGCTGCCGATTTCAGCAGTACACAACCGGTTTTCAAAAACGTGACCTGCTTCACAGGTACGTCCTCCCTGATTGAGCTATTCGACCAACGAAAATCATTCGAGCACGAAGATGCCCGACGAAGAAGGACACTTCCGAATAGGCGACCGGGTGCGGTTGAGTGAACTTGGCAAGAGCAGGATGACCCGCAGCCGGGCCAAGAAGGCGAAGGTCGTCGGCTTCGGGCGCACCGAGACGACGATCCGCGTCGTCTTTGACCAGTCGAGCTATCCGGTGACCATCCACGCCAGCTATCTGGAGAAAGACAAGTGACTCGGCTTGCGTCGCCGTCCGGTCGGGCGTCCGCCGGTCAGGCGTGCTTTTCCGCGCTGTCGATGCGCTCCAGATGAAATTCCTTGCCTGCTTCGTCGATGACGGCAACGGCGCAGCCCTTGCCGAGCAGGTCTTGCCGCTCTTCAGCCAGATCGATCGCAAGGCGCTGGGCGACGGCAATGGCCTGACCGGCTTCCTCGACCGGATGGCCGATCGGCTGCGGAGCCGTGCCCGGGCTGACGAGGCTGAAGTGAAAGCTCATTTTCGTGATCCTCTTCAGCTGATTTTGCGCGGAAGCTTCCAGTCAGAGCGTGAGTCGAATTCCTGTTCGGCCGCGATTTCCTTGATGTGATATCCGGCCGGCAGCACCTGCCCGCCCGCTTCGTCGGCGACGGGAATGTCGTGGATCAGGCCCTGCTCCAGCGCCTGCTTCCAGACGGCGGCCTCGGTGGCGAGCGCCGCGCCGATTTGCCGTTCACGGTCGAACAATGCGTAGGGCATGCGAAGTCTCGCAATCGCCGCCGCGTTCCGCGCGTCAGACGCGGTCGCGCAATTTCCTCACGCCGTCCTTCTGCGCGCAGTGATCGCAGCAATAGAACACGCCGCCGCTCTCGAGGCCGTGACCGACGATGCGCGTTCCGCAATGCTTGCAGGTCGGCGCCAGTGCATGGATGGCGCATTCGAAGCTGTCGAAGGTATGGGATTCACCCTTCATGACGACCTTGAAGGCCTTGTCATAGTCGTTGCCGCAGGTTTCGCAGGTGGCCATGCTCGTCTCCTGTCATGCTGCGCGGCGCTTGCGGGTGCGCGCCGCCTTCTTCGCCGAACGGGAACGTGCCGCCGCCGGCCGCTTTGCCGCGGCCTTGCCGCCGAGCCGTCCGCCCTTGCGTGCCGGCGCATGATTTTCCTTCTTGCCGCGCCCGGAGCCGCTTTTCTTGCCGCCGCGGGTTTCCGCATTGACGGTGGCCCAGGCACGGCGTTCGGCTTCGCGCTCCGACACGCCGCGGTGCTCATAGCCCTCCTCGATATGCTCGGCCATGCGTTTCTGTTTGTCGGTATAGGCAGACTTATCGCCACGGGGCATGAGATTTTCCTGTTTGGAGACTCAACACCGTCCGCGCACAAAGCGTTCCGTGCCGCCACAAGGGCGGCAAGCGGCGGCGGGTTCACCCTTACCTCGGACTACGGACGGTGAAGCCTCGCGCGCCGCCGCTCGGTGGCCGGCGATGGCCGCATGGGCGAGACGACAACGCCGAACAGCGCGCGGCGCCCGGCGGCGACAAGATCGCCAAGGGTCGTCCTGCCGCTCCGGGCGCATTTGATGATCTGGCGAGCGACGCGCTTGCGCACCTGATGGTCCTCGCCGCGGGCGCTCCCCTCGCAGACGCGGTTGAGCGCGACCGTCATATTGGCGAGCGTGCGGGCGTTGAACTGTTGCTCGATCATCGGCAAATCCCCCAGCAGGAAGTGCTCATTTCGGAACAACAGGGTCGCGGCGCTTCAACAAAGCCGCGACACCCATCACATTTTCGGTCTGGATTGCCTTCTTCATCAGGATGTCGCGCTCGCGGCCAGGGGGCATCCGACGCGCGGCGCTTCGTGCATCGTCGGCGAACTTCTGGAGGCGTGCTTCGAACGATCCAGCGGGGCGCGACCTGTTACGCTTCTTGGTCATTGTTCCATCGCTCCACTACCGGACGCGATGCTAGGAGGGTTCCCCACTGGCGTCGTTAACCCATGATAAGGCAACGGAACTTTTCCGTTTCTGGGCCGGCCAGCGCGCGGACATTTGATCCAGTTCAATGCCGGTGCCGGCGGGATCGTCTTCGCTGGGCAAAAATCCTGGAGGAATTGATATCGGCGAGATCACGCATTTCATTGCCGTACCGTTCGACTTCGCAGGTCCCGACCTTGCGGCGGGCGAGCCGGTGAAATGCGCCAGCCCCGCTGCCGCAATCGAGCGCGCACAGGGGATGTGGCGGACGCTCGGGCATGCCGGCGCCGTTGCCCTTGTCTGCGCCGGCTATCCGAAGCGCCGTACCACCGTGCTGCGGATTTTCGGCAGTGTGCCAGAGGATTTCGAGCTGTGAGGCGGCACGCTCAGGCCAGCCGCAACTTTATCGCAATCCGGGCGGCGCGAACCAAAGCTTGAACACGAGGCCAGGACCGTTGTCGAGAAGCTCGATGCGGGCGCCGTGCAGGCGGGCGACGGCCGCGACCAGGCTGAGGCCAAGGCCGTTGCCCGGCGTATAGCGGCTTTGCTCGAGCCGATAGAAGCGCTTGAAAACCTGGTCATGCTGGCCGGCGGGGATTCCGGGACCGTTGTCGGTGACCGAAATCATGGGCACGCCGCTCACATTTTCGCTGGCAACGACCACCTGCCCGCCGGGACGGCCGTGCTTTAGCGCATTATCGACTACGTTGGCCACCGCGTCGAAGATCAGATCGCGATCGGCGGTGACCAATACTTCGCGATCGCCGACCATGATGAGACGGGTACCGTCCTCCTCAGCCGCGGCATCATAGAGTTCAACCACCTCGCCCGCGATCTCGGCCAGGTTGACGCTGCGAAATCCGCCCTTTCGCACCTGGCTCTCGATCTGCGCGATCCGCGTGATCGACAGGAATATCCTGAGCACGGCATCGAGCTCGGCGATGGTGTCGCCGATCAGCACCTGATCGGGCTCGCTGCTGCGCGAGCCATGCCAGGCCTTTTCCAGGCGTCCGCGCATCCGCGTCAGGGGCGTGCGCAGATCGTGCGCCACATTGTCGCTCATTTGCTTGACCTCGCCCATCAGCGTCTCGATGCGGTCCAGCATCTGGTTGAGGTTTTCGGCAACGCGATCCCATTCGTCGTCGGTGCCGCGCAACGGAATGCGCTTGTCGAGGCCACTGGCCATGATGGCCCGGCTGGTGGCATTGATCGATTCGATCCGTCCTACGGTGCGGCGCGTCACCAGGATGCTTGCCACGCCGGCCATGACGAAAGTCAGCGCGACGACCGAGATCACGGCGGCCCTGATCTGCGTAGCGAAGGCGTCGAGATCGCCGATGTCCCGCCCGACCAGCAGCCGATCGCCGTCCGGAAGATTTTCCAGCATGGCGCGCACCAGCGGCCGATCGGGCGCGCCGGGCGAAGGCGGCGCGTGGAATTCGGTCCAGCCCGACGGCGCGACGGCGGACAGCGGCCATTGCGCCAGATTGCCCGCGATAACAGTCGATGCGGAATCGGCAAGCAGGTAGAAATGGCCCGCAAAGGTCGGATCCGACATTCGCTGCCGGATCAAGTCGGTCAGCCGGTCGCGTCCCGATCGGGCGTAGGTATCGCGCAGGATTGCCGCTTCGGTCATGATCTCATTGTCTGCGCGGCTGCGGACATAGGCCGACGTCGACCAATAGACATAGCTGAAGATCGCCGAAACGATCACGCCGAAAGCGCCGATGAGGATCAACGCCAGCTTGAACGTCGACGACGTCAGGGTCTTCGCGAGAAGGGTCTTAGCGGGGAGCACGGAGGCAATATCCGACGCCGCGCACCGTGTGGATCAGCGGATAGGCCTGCTGGTCGTCGAGCTTGCGCCGCACGCGTCCGACATAGACGTCGATGATATTGGTCGAGGGGTCGAAATGCAGGTCCCACACATGCTGAAGCAACATGGCGCGCGAGATGACGCGGCCTTCATTGCGCACCAGGTACTCCAGCAACTGGAATTCGCGGGGCAAGAGCGCAATCTCCTTGCCGCCGCGGCTTGCCGTGCGATCGATCAGGTCGATCGCGAGATCGCCGACCCGCAAGATGGTCTCCTTGGCAACGACGTCGCTGCGGCGGCCCAGCGCCTCGATGCGTGCCAACAGCTCGACGAAAGAGTAAGGTTTTACGAGATAGTCGTCGCCGCCGGCGCGCAAGCCGCGCACCCTCTCGTCGACCTCGCCGAGCGCGCTGATGATCAGGAAGGGCGAGACGATACCCGCCTCGCGCAGCTGGCGCATCACGGTGATGCCGTCGATATCCGGAAGCATGCGATCGATCGTGATCACCGCATAGTCGCAGGCTGAACCGCAAGCCAGCGCCTCGTTTCCGGTAGCGGCCAGATCCACCTCGTAGCCGCTGGTGGTCAGTTCGTCGACGAGCTGGCCGGCAGCTTCGGCGTCGTCCTCAACCACCAGAATACGGCGGTGACCTTCCGTCATCTGCGTGCCTCCGAACGAGGCGTGAACGGCCCCGGTATGTCAGCGGCACCTCATTCTACCCATGTGCGCTCCAGGGAGGCGCGCACATGGACGTGATGCCGCCGCCGGCCTGCCGGCGGCGATCTTCCCGCCGTCGCTCAGTACCAGTCGTAGCCGTAGTAGCGGCAGACGTTGACCCATCGCGGGCCCCACCCGGTCCACACCCTGCGCCAGCAGCTATCGTAGCTGGCGTAGAGGAATGGCGCGCCAAAAAAGGCGAAGCGATTGAACCGGTGGAAGCGGTGGAAGCGATTGAAGCGATTGAAGCGGGGCGCAAACGCCGCGTGCGAGAAACGCGGCGAGAATGCCGCGTGCGCAAAGCGCGAGCCCGCAAAGCCCGGGCTGGCAAAGCGCGGACCGCCGGCCATACCGGAGAAGCGCGGACCACCGCCTATCGCATGCATTCCGCCGCCAAAGCCGCCGCTCATCGCGTGCATGCCGCCTCCGCCACCCCAGCCGCCGCCACCGTGCATGCCACCGCCGCCGCCCCAGCCACCGCCGCCACCACCATGCATACCGCCACCCCCGCCACCGCCCATGCCTCCGCGGGCAAGCGCGGGCGGAGCGCAGGCGACCGTCGCACTGAGCGCGGCGGCAACCAGACCTGTCAAAATCCGTTTGTTCATCCGTCCCTCCATCTCGAACTGCGGCGGCATATACCGCCGCACAAGAGAACGATCAGGAGAGCGAAATCGTTCAACCCTTTCAAATGAATAAGGTGACAGATTCTGACCGCGGGTTTAGCTTTGCAGGCGACCAGGGCAGGCGTGGTGCGACCTCGACTGCTTGCCGAAACCGGCGAGCGGCCACCTCATTTCTTTGCCTTGACGCTGGTCTTTGCCTTGGCGCTGGCCTTCTTTTCCTCGTCGAGCAGCGCCTCGCGGACCTGCCTGAACTCGCCGCGCTCGGCCTTGTCGACTTTCGGGAAGTGCAAATCGAGCTCGTCGAGCGCGGCGACGATGGTGGAGCCGATCACGACACGGGCGAACCATTTGTGGTCGGCAGGCACGATGTGCCAGGGCGCGTGGCGTGTCGAGGTGTGGTGGATCATGTCCTGATAGGCGGCTTGGTATTTCGCCCATAGCTCGCGCTCGGCGATGTCGCCCATGTTGAACTTCCAGTTTTTCGCCGGCTGCTCCAGACGGTCGAGGAAGCGCTCACGCTGCTCCTGCTTCGACACGTTGAGGAAGAATTTCAGGATAACGGTGCCGTTGCGAGCGAGATGGCGCTCGAAGGCGGAGATGTCCTCAAAGCGCTCGCGCCAGATGTCTTTCGTGATCAGCTTCGACGGCAGCTTCTGCTTGGCGAGGATATCCGGATGCACGCGCACCACGAGGCATTCCTCGTAATGCGAACGATTGAAGATGCCGATGCGGCCGCGCTCGGGCAGTGCGATGGCCGCGCGCCACAGGAAATCGTGGTCGAGCTCTTTCGACGACGGCGCCTTGAAGGCGGTGACCTCGCAGCCCTGCGGATTGACGCCCTCGAACACGCTCTTGATCGCCGAGTCCTTGCCGGCAGCGTCCATGCCCTGGAAGATCAGCAGCAGCGACCAGCGGTCCTGGGCATAGAGCTTCTCCTGAAAATCGGACAGGCGCTTGCGGTTGGCCTCGATGATCTTTTCGCCCTTGTCCTTGTCGAGGCCGCCCTTCTCGGCGGTCTTGTGCGATTTGAGATGAAATTCGCCGTCGCCATCGTAGCGGAACGGTTCGATGAACGGCTCTAACTGGCCCGCCAGCGATTTCGAAGATTGCTTGCCCATGCGACGAAGTGCTCCGGTTGGGGCGGCCCCGATGGACCATCGGGAATTTCGGCCGCGTCGCGGCGACGATAGACCATCAGCATCCATGGCGCGAGGCGGCGCAGCAGCCCATGCGCGACATAGGGCAAGGGCTCTGTGAACGGCAAGGCGAGCTCTTGCGCCGGAACGCCCTGCGCGGCCCTGGCGAGCTCCCGTCCGATGGCAATGGACAGCGCCACCGCGCGGCCATTGCAGCCGGCCCACGCAAAGGCGTTGGGGCCGAGACGGTGGATGCGCGGCAGAAAGTCCGTGGTCATGCCGACATAGCCGTTCCAGACGTAGTCGAACCTGACCTCGCCGATCACCGGCCACAGCCGTTTCAGGCGCGCGCCGACGGCGGCTTTCAGCCGTTCGGCATCAGCGCCGATCTGCGCGCCGCCGGTGACGAGACGGTTGCGCGCGTCATAGCGGGCGAAATAGAGCTCGCCATGGGTATCCGACATCGCCTGCCGGCCGGGGATGACGACCTTGCGCGCCTCTTCCGACAGCGGCGCGGTCGCCATCTGCCAGGAGCGCACCGGCATCACCTCGCGCGCGATTTCGGGCGCAAGCGCTTTTTCGAACTCGCCGGTATAGGCGTTGGTGGCGAGGATCAGCGCGCGGCCACTGATCTCGCCCTGCGGCGTGGTGACGATCCAGCGGTCGTTCCGGCGCTCGAAGCGCGAGGCCGGTGAATGCGCGAAGATGCGCGCGCCGCGGTCGAGGGCGGCACGCGCCAGCCCCCGCGACAAAGCGAGCGGGTTGATGTGGCCGCCAGTCCTGTTCCAGAAGCCGCCGAACCAAGCGTCCGAGCCGAGCATTCTTGTCACTTCCTCGCGCGACAAGAACTCGACGGCCGCGCCGGCCTTCGACCATTGCCGCACGCGGCGCTCGGCGACCTTGATGCGGCCGGGCGAATGCACCGGCTGGATCCAGCCCGCCTGCTCCTGCTCGGCCTGGATCTGGTAGCGCCGCGCCACGTCGAACAATGTCGAGGCGCAGTCGCGCAGCAGCGCGACGAAGCGTTCGCCGGCGGCGCGGTGCTTGGCGACGATGTCTTCCGGATCGGGCCGCGTCAGGGTCGGGATCACCTGGCCGTTGTTGCGGCCGGAGCCGCCCCAGCCGGGTTCGGCGGCCTCCACGATCGCGACGTCAATGCCGGCCTCGCGCAGATGCAGCGCGGTGGAAAGGCCGGTGAAGCCGGCGCCGATAATGACGACGTCGGCCTGCGCGGCGCCTTCGAGCCGCGGCAGCGCGGGCCCGGGCGGCGTCACCGCGGCCCACAGCGAGTCCGGCATGCGGGTGGTTTCAGGCGGCATCGGGCTTCCCTGGGAACGCTTGCGGGCGGCGGTTCGTTCTGTTTAGGTCACTGTGCCCAGCAACAGCAACAAAGTGCAAGCGTGACCATCAAAAGCATCGCCGGAATTGATCACGCCGTGGTCGTGGTGAAGGACCTCGACGCGGCCGCCGCCAACTGGAAGCAGCTCGGCTTCACCATATCGCCGCGCGGCACCCACAGCGCGCATATGGGCACCGGCAACTACACCATCATGCTGGGCGAGGACTACATGGAGCTGCTCGGCGTGCTCAACGCCACCGAGCACAATGCGCCGAGCCGGGCGTATCTGGAGCAGACCGGCGGCGGCATCGAGCGAATCGCGTTCACGACGATGAGCGCGGCGGCCGGCGCGGCCGAGCTGCGCACCATGGGCTATGAGGCGATCGGCCCCACCGATTTCGAGCGCCCGGTGATGTTGCCTGACGGCACGAAGAGCGCGGCGAAATTCGCCACCTTCCAGTGGCCGGTGGCGGAAGCGCCCGGCGGCGTGCGGCTGTTCGCCTGCCAGCACAAGACGCGCGAGACGGTGTGGATCCCTCAGCTGCAGAAGCATGCCAACACCGCGCATCGCATTGCGCGCGTGTTCGTCGTGACGCCGAAGGCGAATGAAGATGCGAAACATCTGGCCAAAATGATCGCGGGCGAGGTGCAGGCGGGCGCGGACGGATCGGCCGTGGTGCCGACGGGATTTGGCCGGGCGGATTTTGTCTTCCTCAGCCGCGAGGCGCTGGGCAAGCGATATCCCGGCGTCGACGTCAGCGCCCTGCCCGCGCGCGCCGGCGCGGGGCTCGAGCTCGTCGTGAGCGATCTGGCCGCCGCGCAGCGCGCGATTGGCGGCAAGGCTGTGGCGAGCAGCGGCGCGGTGGTGGTGCCGCCGGCCGCCGCCAACGGCGTCCTGCTGGCGTTTGTCGCGGGCTAGCGGTGCCAGCCGGGCCACATGGTTCGAGACGCACGGCTTAGCCGTGCTCCTCACCATGAGGGTCTAACCCTCATCCTGAGGAGCCGCGAAGCGGCGTCTCGAAGGATGAAGCCACGGACCTACGCCTTTTTCAGCCTGAGCCGCTCGGCGATGCTGCCGAGTATGCCCTTCGGCAGGAAGATGATGAACAGCACCAGAAGCACGCCGTAGACGAGGTTGTCCCAGCCGACCGCCTTGGTGCCAAAGCCGATGCGCAGCGATTCCGCCAGCAGAATCGTGATGACGGCGCCGACGGTCGGGCCGAGCGAGACATAGAGCCCGCCGACGATGACGGCGAACACCATCTGCAGCGACACCGCAATGCCGCTGACGGTGTCGGGCGAGATGAACATCTGGTACTGGCAATAGATCGCCCCGGCAAGCGCAGTCATCAGCGCCGAGATCAGCGTGATCTTCAGTTTCTCCGCGGTGACGTTGACGCCGGCGGCGGCGGCGGCGTCCTCGTCCTCCGAAATCGCCTCCATGGCGTAGCGCGCCATGCTGCGGTCGACCACGCGCCAGATGATGAGGCCGACGACCCAGATGCCGAGCGCGATCAGGTACCAGGTGATTTTGTCGTCGAATTGCAGCGCCCAAAGCCCTTTGCCGCTGGGGGCCCGGTTCGGGGTGTAGCCAAGCGAGCCGCCGGTCCAATCGCGCGTGGCGGTGATGACCTGCAGCACGATGCCCGACAGCGCCAGCGTCACTAGCACGAAATAGTGCCCGGTGATGCGGAAGCGGAAGCAGGGATAGGCGACGACCAGCGCGAGCAGCCCTGCCACGACCATGCTGACGGGAATGCCGATCCAGGGCGAGACGCCGAGGTGATTCCAGAGCAGCGCCGTCACGTAAGCGCCGACCCCCATGAAGCCGCCATGGCCGAGCGAGACGAGATTGAAGCGGCCCATGATCGACCACGACGTATAGGCGAACGACCAGATCAGGATCAGCACCAGGAGATGCAGGTGATAGGGATCGCGATAGACAAAGGGCAGCGCGATCAGCGCGGCGAGTCCTGCGGCCCATGCGGCATAACGTGAATTCACGAGCGCCTCGCCATAAGGCCCGCGGGCCGGATGAACATCATGATGATGAAGAAGGCAAAGGCCAGCACGTAGCCCCACTCCAGATCAGAAAACAGGCCGCCGAGCGAGATGATCTCCGCGAACACGAAGGCCGCGATGAAGCCGCCGATGAAATTGCCGAGGCCCCCGAGCACGCAGATCAGGAAGGTAATGGGCCCGAAGGACAGGCCGACGAAGGGATGCACGTCATATTGCAGCACCAGGAGGCACGCCGCGAGGCCCGCGAGCGCGCCGCCAAGTGCGGAGGTGATGATATAGATGCGCTTGGTGTCGACGCCCATCAACGACATGATCTGGCGATCCTGCGCGATGGCGCGGATCGCAGTGCCGGTGAAGGTCCGGGTCATGAAGAGATAGACGACGATCATGCCGACCAGCGCCGCGCCAAAGGCAAGCAGCCGCGAATAGCTGAAATTCATCTCGCCCAGCGCCAGCACCGGCAGGCGGATGCCGAGGTTGCGGAAATCGATGCCGAAGGCGACGGTGGCAAAGCTCTGCAGGATGAACAGCACGCCGCCGGTGGCGAGCAGCTGGTTGATCGGCGGCGACGTCAATAGCGGCTCGATGACGAGGTAATGCAGCGCAGCGCCAAGCGCGGCCACCAGCATGATCGCAATCGGCGCAGCCACCCAGTACGGCAGGCCGAACACCTGCACCATGTAATACATGCCGTACATGCCGATCATGACCAGCTCGGCGTAGCAGATCCAGGTGACGTCGATGACGCCGAAGATCAGATTGAGCCCGAGCGCCAGCAGCGCCAGCACGCCGCCGAGCAGGATGCCGTTGATCACGGCCTCCAGCAGG
>DATEJC010000127.1:0-2006 GCA_035278345.1 Bradyrhizobium sp.
GGCCCGGTGCTGGTCTCCGCGGTGCGTTTCCTCGAAGATCCCGAGGCGCTCCTGAAGCGCGCCGGCAAGGTCGGCGTGATCTGGTCGAACAACCGCGACGTCGACGACCTCGTGCCATATCTCGACCGGCTGGCGCTGGTCGCGCTGGTGTTCCCGACGTTCCGGGATGGCCGCGCCTATACGCAGGCGCGCCTGTTGCGCGAGCGCCACGGCTATGAAGGCGAGTTGCGCGCCACCGGACAAGTGCTGCGCGACCAGTTCGTCTTCATGCTGCGCGCCGGCTTTGACTCCTTTGACGTCAAGAAGCAGGCCGATGCGGAAGCCTTCGGCGAGGCCGAGCGGCGCTACAGCGTGTTCTATCAGCCGACCGGCGATGGCCGTCTTTCGGCCCTGCACCGGCGCAACCAGCTTCGTTATTCGGAGAGTGCACGGCAGTGAGTGTAGTTGCGCAAGTTTCCGGCGTCACCGAACTGCCGCCGGCCGCAGCGCTCGATGAGGTGCTGCATCATGCGTCGCCCGCCGAGGTGATTGCGGCGGCGGTGAAGATCGTCGGCCGCGAACGTCTTGCGCTGGTGTCCTCGTTCGGCACGGAGTCGGCTGCGCTACTCAAGGTGATGGCGGATGTCGATCCGGCGATCCCCGTGATCTTCCTCGATACCGGCTGGCTGTTCCAGGAGACGCTGGATTACCGCGACACGCTGACGCAGCAACTCGGGCTTACCGACGTGCGTTCCATCAAGCCGCTCGAGGAAACGCTGTTGCGCGAGGATCCCGACAAGGAATTGTGGTTCAGCGATCCCGATGCCTGCTGCCGTATCCGCAAAGTGGAGCCGCTGGCGCGCGCGCTGACGCCTTTTGCCGGCTGGATCAACGGGCGCAAGCGATTTCAGGGCGGCGCGCGGGCCGATATTCCCGTTGTCGAACAAGACGGTGCACGGTTGAAATTCAATCCCTTCGCCCATGTCGCGCGCGAGGAGATCGAGGCGATCTACAAATCCGCCAACTTGCCGCCGCACCCGATGGTGGCAAAAGGCTTCCTCTCGGTCGGCTGCATGCCCTGCACCAGCCGGACATCGGCTGACGAGGATGCGCGCGCCGGCCGCTGGCGTGGCCGGCCCAAGACAGAATGCGGCATTCACACGACGTCAACTTCTTAGCACAATGAAGTTGTATCGTTGGAAACAACGAAAAGCGGTTCCGTTGACTTAAGGCCGGTTTCTCACGAGTTATTTCCGACAGCGCGCGACGATTTTTATCGTCGCGCCGAATGGAGATAGAGATGATCCGTCCCGCTCTCGCTGCCGTCGCAGGCTTGCTGCTTGCAGGCTCCGCCTACGCCGCTGACGTCTCGTTGCTCAACGTGTCCTACGATCCGACGCGCGAGCTGTATGCCGATTTCAACAAGGCGTTCGCCGCGGCGTACCAGAAGGAAACCGGCAAGAGCGTCGAGATCAAGCAGTCGCATGGCGGCTCCGGCTCGCAGGCGCGCGCGGTGATCGATGGCTTGCAGGCCGACGTCGTCACACTGGCGCTCGCCTATGACATCGATGCGGTGGCGGCGAAGGGCCTCACGTCGTCCGACTGGCAGAAGCGCCTGCCGCTCAATGCCTCGCCTTACGCCTCCACCATCGTGTTTCTGGTGCGCAAGGGCAATCCAAAAGCCATCAAGGATTGGGACGATTTGATCAAGAAGGGCGTCGAGGTGATCACGCCGAACCCGAAGACGTCGGGCGGCGCGCGCTGGAACTATCTCGCAGCTTGGGGCTACGCCGAAAAGAAGTTCGGCTCCGCCGACAAGGCGAGGCAATTCGTCGCCGAGCTCTTCAAGCACGTGCCGGTGCTGGATACCGGCGCACGCGGCTCCACCGTGACCTTTGTGGAGCGCGGCGTCGGCGATGTGCTGCTCGCCTGGGAGAACGAGGCATTCCTGGCGCAGCGCGAATTCGGCAAGGCCAAGTTCGAGATCGTGGCGCCGCCGCTGTCGATCCTCGCCGAGCCGCCGGTTG
>DATEJC010000128.1:0-16750 GCA_035278345.1 Bradyrhizobium sp.
AGCTCCATCACGCCGATGACGTCGGCAATGGACGACAGCCCGTCGGGATTGATCCTGAAGGGGACCCGCGCATGGTCCGGCGCGACGAAGGCGCCCGCGCCCTGCCGGGTGATGACCAGCCCGTTGGCCTTCAGGGCCGCGACGGCCTCGCGCACCACGGTGCGGCTGACGCCCATCGCATTCATCATTTCCGCTTCCGTCGGCAGCCGCGCGCCGGGCTCCAGCCGGCCGCTGACGATCTCGCTGTAGATGCGATCGATCACTTCCGAGGTGCGATTACGCACCGGACGAAGCGGAGCCAGCAGCGCAGGCTTGCCAGGTTTGTCGTCCGCTGCTATCCATTCGGGATGTACGGTCATCGTACAAATTTAACATCGCCCCGGCGTGCGTACAAGATTTCGTTGGAATGCGCGAGCGGGAGTGCAACGATACAGGCGGTGCGTGGCAGTTGATGTCGCGAAGCCGCGGGACAACTCGGGACGAAATGCGAAACAGGGGAGTGCAATCGTGAAACGACGCGATTTTCTCAAACTCGGAGCGGCAGTGACCGCCGCGGGAGCGCTGGGCAGTACGACTACCTTCGCGCAGACCAAGATGGTGCTCAAGGCGACGGACGTGCATCCGCTTGGTTACCCGACCGTCGAGGCGGTCGAGCGCATGGGCAAGAAGCTCGAAGCCGCGACCGGCGGACGGCTGTCGATCCAGATGTTCCCGTCGATGCAGCTTGGCGGCGAAAAGGAGATGATCGAGCAGGCGCAAGTCGGCGCCTTGCAATTCGCCCGCATCTCCGTCGGGCCGATGGGGCCGCTGGTGCCGGAGTTCAACGTCTTCAACCTGCCGTTCATCTTCCGCGACGAAGCGCATATGGAGAAGGTGATCGACGGGCCGATCGGCGACGAGCTCCTCAAGAAGCTGTCCGATCATCCGACCGCCGGCCTGATCGGCCTCTGCTACATGAATTCGGGCTCTCGCAACGTCTACAATTCGAAGAAGTCGATCGAGAAGGTAGAGGACCTCAAGGGCCTCAAGATCCGCATGATGGGCAATCCGTTGTTCGTCGATACCATGAATTCGCTCGGCGGCAACGGCGTCGCGATGGGCTACGACCAGCTCGTCAACGCCATGCAGACCGGCGTCGTCGATGGCGCCGAGAACAACGAGCCCAGCTACGAGAGCGGCCAGCATTATCGCTACGCCAAGTATTACTCGAAGACCGGGCATCTGATCATCCCCGAGCTTCTGGTGTTCTCGAAGATCACCTGGGAAAAGCTATCGAAGGATGACCAGGCGCTGCTCATGAAATTCTCCAAGGAGACGCAGCAAGAGCAGCGCAAGCTCTGGCATGTGCGCGAGGAGGAGTCGCTGAAGAAGATGAAGGAAGCCGGGGCAGTCGTCACTGAAGTCGCCGACCGCAAGCCTTTCCAGGAGGCCGTGAAGCCGGTCTGGGACAAGTACGGCGCCCAGTTCAAGCCGCTGATCGATCGCATTCAGGCCGTAAAGTGACGCCGACGTGAAAAGATCGGGCCGGCGAGATCGCCGGCTCGGTCTCCGTAGCGCATGCGCGATCGCTCGCCCTGCGATCAGCGCGAAGGGGCAAGGGGGAGAGTTGGAATGAAAGCGCAATATTTTCGCGCGATGGACGCGATCCATCAGACCTGCCTGTTCGTCGCGGGCTGTTGCCTCATCGTCATTGTGTTGATCATCCCATACGGCGTGTTCTGCCGCTACGCGCTCAACAGCGCCGCGTCCTGGCCCGAGCCGGTCGCCATCCTGCTGATGATCATCCTGTCCTTTCTGTCCGCGGTGGTGTGCTATCGCGAGTACCTGCATATCGGCGTCGGCGTGTTGCCGATGTTCCTGAAGGAGCCGGCGAAGAGCTATCTCGGCTGGTTCCTGGAAGTGTGCATGCTCGTCACCAACCTGTTCATGCTGTGGTGGGGCATCAAGCTTGTGCACATCACCTGGTTCCAGAGCATTCCGGAATTCCCGCTCATCACGGTCGGCATGTCGTATTTGCCGATCCCGATCGGCGGCGGGCTGACTGCGCTGTTCGTGATCGAGCGGTTCATGACGCAGAAGTTCTTCTCCGAGCCCGAGCCGGAAACCGTCAGCCAGTTCGCGACCGAGTAAGCAGGGGCCTCGGGAAATGGATGTTTTCGTTCTGATCGGAACCTTTACGATCGTATGCCTTCTCGGCATGCCGGTCGCCTACGCGCTCGGCATCGCCGCTATTGCAGCGGCCCTGTGGACCGGCATCCCGCTCGAGGCGGTGATGCTCAAGGTCTCGGGCGGCATGAGCGGCTTCTCGCTGCTGGCGATCCCGTTCTTCATCCTGGCCGGCTCCATCATGGCGGTCGGCGGCATGGCCGAACGCCTGGTCAATCTCGCCAAGGTATTCGTGGGCTTCATCCGTGGCGGCATGGCGCTGGTGAACATCCTTGCCTCGACGATGTTCGGCTGCATCTCCGGCTCGTCGGTCGCCGACACCGCAGCCGTCGGCTCGGTGATGATCCCGCAAATGATCAAGAACGGCTATCCGCGGCTGTTCGCCGTCAACGTCACGATATCGGGCTCGCTGCAGCCGCTGCTGGTGCCGCCCTCGCACAACATGATCATTTACTCGATCGCGGCCGGCGGCACGATCTCGGTGGCGCATCTGTTCATGGGCGGCATCATCCCGGCGCTGTTGCTGGGGCTGTCGCTCATCATCCTGGTGCTGATCATCGCGCATCGCGAGCAGTTTCCGAAGGGCGAGGTCATTCCGCTCCGGCAGGCCCTGAAGCTCGCGCTCGACGCCGTGTGGGGCATGGTCACGGTCTTCATCATCCTTGGCGGTATCCTGTCGGGTGTGTTCACGCCGACCGAGGCTGGTGCGGTCGCCTGCGTCTACGCGTTCCTCGTCACCATGTTCGTCTACCGCGACGTGAAATGGAGCGAACTGCCCAAGCTCATCGGTCGCGTGGTGCGCACCGTCGGCATGGTCATGATCATGATCGGGTTCTCGATTGCCTTCGGCTACATGATGGCGATCATGCGGATTCCGGCAATCGTTACGCAGTTCTTCATCGACATCTCCAGCGACAAGTACATGTTCCTGCTCTGGATCAATATCCTGTTGCTGCTGCTCGGGACCTTCATGGATCTCGCGCCCATGTTGCTGATCTGCACGCCGATCTTCCTGCCGGTGATCAAGACCTTCGGCATCGATCCCGTGCATTTCGGCATCATCATGATCCTCAATCTCGGCATAGGCCTGCTCACGCCGCCGGTCGGCCCGACGATGGTGGTCGGTTGCGCCATCGGCAAGGTGTCGATGGAAGCGGTCTCGCGCAGCATCATGGTGTTCTACATCCCCATGCTGATCGTGCTGGCGCTGGTCACCTATATCCCCGAGCTGACGCTCTGGCTGCCGCGGATGATTCTGGGCAAGTAATGCCGCGCTCGAAATGCTGCCGGCGTTGCCGGCAGAACTGCTCAGCGACCATCGAGCGCAGTTGACGCGTGCCCGGGGTGCGCGTTGTATCGGGCCCTTCACCGGAGGCGGATCGATGGGCCCAAGGCTTCTCGTGCGCGTCGCTGTGAGTGTGGTGGCCTCCGTGGCCGTCGCAATTGCGCTGGTCGCAATCCGGCCGCCGGCCTGGGTCGTGCTGTTGCTGGGCTCGATGGCGCTGGCCGGGCTCTACATTTACGCAAGAACGCATTCGCGCTTCGACCCGCTGGACCCCCGTTTCGGCAGTTGCATCCCGCCGTTGCCGCGGTCCAGGGATCGATAGCCCCGCAATCCGGTCGTGTAGCTGCGATGATGCGTCGAAAAAGGCGGGGATCAGCGAGGCCCGGAGTGCCTAGGAGTCCGGGCCTCGCGACCAAACAGCCCCTGAAGCATTCGGTGTGATGCCCGAACGCTATCCCCCTGCTGTCTGCGTGCGCTTTATAAGCATGATCGCGTGCGAAACTAAATCCGGGCCACTACGGAGTTCGCATCGCCGGCGAACAGCAATGTCACCGCGCCACGATCTCCGGCACCTTGCCTGCGGGCGGAGTGTTGCGGCTGCGCTGGGTGCGGACAATGCCGTCGATAATGGTCATGCCGATGCCGGGAAGGTCGCCGAGTTGAACGCTCTCCAGAATGTTCTTGCCCGGCGAATGCTGCGCCTTGTCCATGAGGACGAAGTCGGCCGAGCGGCCGATCTCGATCAGGCCGCAGTCGAGCTCACGCATCCGAGCCGTGTTGCCGGTGGCAAGGCAGAAGGCGATCTCGGCCGGTAGCTCGCCGAGCGAGGACAGCATCGAGACCATGCGCAGGATGCCGAGCGGCTGCACGCCGGAACCGGCGGGCGCGTCGGTGCCGAGGATGACGCGGTGCAAATCGCCCATCTCGCATGCGGTGCGCAGCGTGAACAACGCCGATCGCTCGTTGCCGTTGTGCACGAGCTCTAGCCCGCGTTTGCAGCCCTCGCAGATGCAGCGGATCTGGTCGTCGGGCAAGGCCGTGTGGCCGCCATTGATGTGACCGACCACGTCGGTGTCGGCTTCCAGCACGACGTCCTTGTCGATCAGGCCGGAGCCGGGGATCGAGGGACCGCCGGTATGGATGGTGCTCTGGATGCCGTATTTGCGCGCCCAACCCACCATCTTGCGGGCGGTCGGGCCGTCCTTGACGCCGCCGAGCCCAACTTCGCCGAGCAGCTTCACGCCGGCCGCGGCCATCTCCTTGAAGTCTTCCTCGACCATTTCGCATTCGATCACGGGCGCGCCGGCATGCACCTTTACGCCGCCCGGTCGCAGCGTCCAGAACGCGCGCTGCGCGAACACCGCCATGGCCTTCAGCCCGACGACGTCGCGGGGCCGGCCCGGCGTGTGCACTTCGCCGGCGGAGATCATGGTGGTGACGCCGCCGTGCAGATAGCTGTCGATCCAGTTGATCTGGTTCTGCCGCGGCGTCCAGTCGCCGGCGACGGGATGGACATGGCTGTCGATCAGGCCCGGCGCCACCGTGGTGCCGTTGGCATCCACAATCGTGGTGGCGCCCGCGGTGTTGACTTCCTTGAGGCGGCCGATGGCGGTGATTTTGCCGTTCTCGGCGACGATCGTATCCGCATCGAGGATCGGCTTTTCCAGCGCCCCCGACAGCATGAGCCCGATATTGCGGATCACCAGCTTGCTCGGGCCGGTCGCCTGGGGTGCGTCATGGGCCATGGGGCGGTTCCTTCCTTGAAATCACTGGCAAATTTGAGCCCGGCTTGACCTCTGGATCAAGTTGGATTATTTGTTAGTATACGAATGATCGTATACGAACGAGTTGGCCGGTCAACGGGCCGAAAAGCCTGATCAGGAAGCGAGCGCCATGAGCAATTTCAACCAGGAGAGCGTCACCAGCGTGCATCACTGGACCGACAACCTGTTCTCCTTCACCACCACGCGCGATCCCTCGTTCCGCTTCCGCAACGGTGAGTTCACCATGATCGGGCTGAAGGTGGGCGAGAAGCCGCTGCTGCGCGCCTATAGCGTTGCCAGCGCGAATTACGAGGACCAGCTCGAGTTCTTCTCCATCAAGGTGCAGGACGGCCCGCTCACCTCGCGCCTGCAGCATCTGAAAGTCGGCGATCCCATCATCGTCAGCCGCAAGGCGACGGGCACACTGGTGATCGACAACATCGAATCCGGCCGCAATCTCTATCTCGTCGGCACCGGCACGGGCCTGGCACCGTTCCTCTCGGTGATCAAGGATCCCGAGACCTATGAGCGCTTCGAGAAGGTCGTGCTGCTGCATGGCTGCCGCCGCGTCAAGGAGCTCGCCTATGGCGAGATGATCACGGAGAAGCTGCCGAAGGACGAACTGATCGGCGACTATATCCGCAACCAGCTGATCTATTACCCGACCGTGACGCGCGATCCCTTCCGCAACCGCGGCCGCATCACCGACCTGATCACCTCGGGAAAACTGTTTGAAGACATCGGACTGCCACAGATCGAGCCCGAGCATGACCGCGTCATGATCTGCGGCAGCCCGGCGCTGGTGGCCGACACCCGCGTGCTCCTCAATGATCGCGGTTTCGTCGAAGGCAATCACGGCGAGCCCGCGCAGTTCGTGGTCGAAAAGGCTTTTGCCGAGCGCTGATTTCCTCCCGAGCGCTAGGTAATCACTGGGCGTGATGGCGATGTCATCACGCCCTTTGTTTTTCCGTCGGTTACCGCTGCGGCCCCATCAGCCGGTCATCGTTCTCCGCGCAAAGCACGTGGTGATGCAGGTTGGCAATCCACTGCCGGCCCGACACCGTCATGGCGAGGTACTTGATCGCGCCGCCGAGATGTTCCGACACCGTGTTCCAGTAGAAGCTGGGATAACGGTCGATCAGGTCGGCGGGCGAGGAATAGCCGAGCTGGCGGTTCATGCCGATCTCCTCGAATTCCCAGAACAGCGCATTGGCTTTCTTGGAATAGAGGGGATCGCCGAGTTGGCCGATCAGGTCGGCGGCCTGCACAAGCCGCGGCTCCTGCGCCAGTTCGGCGGCGTCCTTCATTGGCAGCGGCGGAAAGCGGGTGCATTCGATCGCGTCCGTGACGCGCTTGACGTCAATCAGCGGCGATTTTTGCAGCCGCTCACGTGCAAAGATTTTTGAGCGATCGACATGGTAGGCGCTCAGCGCCGCATCCGAGGCGCCGCGTGGCAGCTCGATGGTCTTGCCGTGCTCGTCGATGATGAATTCATCCGCTGTGTCGCCGCTGAGCACACCGCGCATGTAACCGATGTCGTGCAGCAGGCAGGCCACGATCAGATGCGCATAATCGTCAGGCTCAATGCGATGCGCCAGCCACATGCCCTGCAGAATGTCGCGTCCGACCAGGGTGACCTGAAAGGTGTGCTCGTAATTGTGGTAGAGCGCATCGCTCCGGGCGAGGCATTCGATGGTGGAGCGCGCCAGCGCGCCCATCCGCTCGCCGAGCGCATCGTGGTTAGGGCCGAAAATACGGCGAAAATCCTTGGTGAGGAAACCACCAAGCTTTTTGGCTGCCGATGCCGTGATTGGTTTCACGCAACGCCTCCCACGCCGGCATTGATCCTAACACTTTCGGATCAAACGAGAAGCCGGAAAGGTACGGTGGCGACGGTGTCAGGGGAGGGGGCGTCCGCGCCCTTGCGGCGCGTTGGCGCCGACATGACGTTGCGCTCGGTCAGGTCTATCACGCAATGTAGCGCGCGGCGCGCGCCGCTGGGATTGCGCGACTTCGAGTTGATGCAAAGGGCTGCCGCGCGGGCTCAAAGTGGTCGATCGCCTCGCTATGATCAGGCATCAGCTGCCGTTGTAGACGGCGTTCTGCGAGGAAGGGCTGAACCGTTGCGCCCACATTCGAAAGTTGCTCGTGAGCTGCGTGGCGGTTTTAGATCGCGCGACGAAAGCTGCATTCATCACTGGCCATTTTCCGGCTAAGTCGCTGAGAACAAAGATCAACGGCTCGACGGTATCCGGTTGCAAATGCTGCGAATTCGCGTGAGCCCCAGTGCCATCGCAGGCTTAATTATCCGCTAACGCGAGCCTGATAAATTTACGGGTGCCTATGCATGCGGCGAGGGGGCCGGCATGCAGCGTCCCGCCAGCAATCCCGATTTCCAGGATCACACGAAATGTTCTCCCGCATCAGCTTCAAGCTCGCCTTGATCATCGGCATCAGCCTCGTCGGCATGCTCGTGATGGGGCCCATCGCGCTCTACGAAATGCGCGCACAGATGATGGCGGATCGCCAGGCCAAGACCCAACAGATGGTCGATATCGGCTACGGCATCCTCGCGCATTACCAGAAGATGGAAAGCGACGGGAAGCTGTCGAAGGCGGACGCGCAGAACGCCGCGATGAACGAGATCAGGGGACTGCGCTACGACAAGGTCGAGTACTTCTGGATCAACGACATGTCGCCGAAGATGATCATGCATCCGATCAGGCCGGAGCTCGACGGCAAGGATCTCAGCGAGAATAAGGATCCTTCCGGCAACCGGCTGTTCATCGGCTTCGTCGACGTGGTGAAGAAGGACGGCGCCGGCTTCTACGCTTACCTCTGGCCCAAGCCGGGCCGCGAGCAGCCGGTCTCGAAGATTTCCTATGTCAAGGGCTTTGCGCCGTGGGGATGGATCATCGGCACCGGCATCTATCTCGATGATGTCGACGCCGTGTTCCGCCAGACCGCCATGGTGTTCGGCGTCATCGCACTGATCCTGATCGCGGTGGTGCTGCTCGCCTCCGTCATCATCAGCCGCAGCGTCACCAAGCCGCTCAACGTCATCACCGACCTCACCAGCCGGCTTGCCGCCGGCGATCAGGCCTTTGAGGTGCCGTACACGGCCCGCAAGGACGAAATCGGCGGGCTGGCCAAGGCGCTCAGCGTGTTCAAGGACAATGCCGGCGCGATGGCGAAGATGCATTCCGAGCAGGCCGAGATGAAGCAGCATGCCGACGCCGAGAAGCGTCGCACCATGATGGAGTTCGCCGGCAAGTTCGAGGCGAGCGTGCAGGCCGTGGTCGGCGAGGTCATCACCGATGCCGGCGACATGCGCGATGCCGCCAAGAGCATGCACCAGACGGCGGGCACCGCGTCCGACCGGTCGAAGGTCGTGGCCAATGCCTGCCAGGAAGCCTCCGAAAACGTGCAGACCGTGGCCTCCGCCGCGGAGGAGCTGTCGGCTTCGATCGCGGAAATCGGCCAGCGCGTGGCGCAGGCGGCGCAAGTGGCCGACAAGGCGGCAAGCGACGGCCAGCGTACCAACCAGGCGGTCCAGGGCCTTGCGGCCGCAGCCGACAAGATCGGCGAGGTGATCAACCTCATCAACAACATCGCGTCGCAGACCAACCTGCTGGCGCTCAACGCCACCATCGAGGCGGCGCGCGCGGGCGAGGCCGGCAAGGGCTTTGCCGTGGTCGCAAGCGAAGTGAAGTCGCTGGCGAGCCAGACCGCGAAGGCGACCGAAGAGATCAGTGCGCAGATCACGGCGATCCAGACCGAAACCCAGCAGGTGGTGGAGAATATTCAGGGTATCTGCGCCACTATCCTGCAGGTCAACGAGATCTCCTCGTCGATCGCGGCCGCCGTCGGCGAGCAGGGCGCGGCAACGCAGGAGATCGCCGCCAGCGTGCAGCGCGCAGCGTCCGGCACCAATTCGGTGTCGCAGAACATCACCAATGTGACGACGGCAACGACCCAGACCGGCGAAGTAGCACAGGTGGTGCTGCAGTCGAGCGACAAGCTCGCCGGCAAGCTGCAGGTACTGCAGCGCGAGGTGTCGGAATTCGTTGCGGGTCTGCGCGCGGCGTAGTCCGGCCGTCGAGCACCGGGCATCACCTCTCCCGTCGGGAGAGGTGTCCCGATCCTGTCCGACTATCTCTTGCCTTCGAGCGCCCCGGCGGTCTTGAGAGCCTTGTGTGCGGCCAGGAATGCCTGACGACCTGTCGGCATGCCGCAATAAATCGCAACGTGGGTCAACACGTCCTTCATCTCATTGACGGTTGCACCGGTGGCAAGCGCTCCCCTGGTGTAGATCTCGACTTCTTCAAAACGGCCGAGTGCGGAAAGGATGCCAACGCTGAGCATCGACTTTGTCTTCTTGTCGAGGGCATCACCATCCCAGGCATAGCCCCACGCGAGTTCGGTCACGATACGCTGGAATGTCATCATGAACTCGTCCGAGCCCGCCAGATTTTTGTCGACGTATTCGTTTCCCAGTACCTCGCGGCGAATTTCGAGGCCCCGCGCAAATCGTTGGTTGTCCTGCATGTTAAAAATGCTCCCTGTGAGCTCCTGCTGACGCAGCGAGCCCACAACGCTACCACACGCGGAGCCTGGCTAGTCCGCGGCTCGCGGCTTGGTCGCGAACTGCGGGAACACCTTTGCAACGATCGGGCCGTCGCTGCGCCAGGAATGGCAGCCGTTGATGAAGAATGGCGGCTCTGACGTGCCAACATGGCCGTCCATGGAATCGCCGCCGTCGGGGCGCTTGCCGTAGGACATGGTCTGGAACAGCGTGGTCACCGCCGGGCCAAGGAGCTCGGACAGATGCGTGCAGGTCTCGAGCTTGCCGATCTTGCGCCTTACCGTTTCGCGCCAGCCCCGGCCGATCCGCTCGCCGACCAGCCGCCGCAAAATGCCGTCGACTTCGATACAGGTGGGGAAGGGCGTTGTGGCCATATCAGTCTCGGCCTCGCGGATGATGAGGCTGTCATCGACCGCAAGACGCAGGCGGATGTCATGAACGGGCGTGCCCGGCGGCAGGTCGCCGCGGAACTGGTCGCGCTGCAGGAAGGGTTTTGTATCGACCAGCCGCGCCTCGACTTCCCAGAGCCCGTCCTCGCGCAGATAGCCGTCACAATTGATGGCGCGGCGATGCATCGGGCGGCGCGCGCGTGATTGCATGTCTTTCTCGGGCGTCGTCATGGCGGCGATTCCAAATGGGCCGGGAGTCACCCAACCGGCCGCCCGCACCGATGTCAATTGCGCCCCGGGGCAGGAACAACAAGACCGGATTGGCTCGCGCCCGCCCGAGCCTTCCCGCCGCGGAGAAGAAAACCCTCTTTGGACAACGCCGCGCGGAAGGCGCTTCCAAGCCTCTCCGGCAAAAGGCATTTCGCTTCCCTTGCTTTGGCGCCGAATGTCGCGACATTATGCAGGGAGAAACGGTACCCCCGATGAGCCAACCCGCATTCGATCCCTTCGGAGAGCCGGTCCCCGCGGCCGAGCGGTCGCTTGCGCCCGACCGCACCTCGAAATGGCTGAAGTCGACTGGCACCGGCCTGTTCTGGGGGCTGGTGGCGGCGATTGTGCTGGCGCGGGCGGTATATTTCGAGCCGGGCAGCTTCAGCTTTGACCGCGCGGTCGCCTGGGTGCAGGGCTTGTTCACCCTCCTCCAGGGCTAATCTCCAGGGCTAATCGGCCAGCTTCGCGTGCGCTGCATGTGCATGCTCCTGAAAAAATATTTGCCGTGCGACCAGATCGCCGTATAAAATCTTCTCCAAAAGAGAGATTTGGCGTTGCAGCAGGCTGGGGGATCGGACGGTAAGGGGCGAACCCCGGGCGTGTTTGGCCGCGTGATCTCCCTGATTCCCGGAATTGCTCTGTGCGGCCTGATCACGCTGGTCGCGATTGGCGTCCAGAACGTTGAAGAGCGCCTTTTCGACCATCCCTATGTCGAGGCACTTGTTGTCGCGATCCTGCTGGGCATGGCAATACGCACAGTCTGGCAGCCGTCCGCACGCTGGGTCTCCGGCATCGCCTTCAGCGCCAAGCAACTGCTCGAGGTTGCGGTCATGCTGCTCGGCGCCTCGATCAGCTTTGCCGCGGTCATGGCGTCAGGCGCTTTCCTGCTCACGGCGATTGTCGCGACGGTCGCCATCATGCTGGCGATCAGCTACGGGCTCAGCCGCACGCTTGGGCTGCCGGTCAAGCTCTCGATCCTGATTGCCTGCGGCAACTCGATTTGCGGCAATTCGGCGATCGCAGCCGTTGCGCCCGTGATCGGCGCAGATGGCGACGACATCGCCTCGTCGATCTCCTTCACTGCCATCCTCGGCGTGCTGATGGTTCTGGGCCTGCCGCTGCTGATTCCGCTGTTGAACCTGTCGGCGACGCAATACGGCATCCTTGCCGGGCTCACCGTCTATGCCGTGCCGCAGGTGCTGGCGGCGACCGTGCCGGCCGGCATCGTCAGCACGCAAATCGGCACTCTGGTGAAACTGGTGCGCGTGCTGATGCTTGGGCCTCTCGTGGTCGGCCTGTCACTGGTGGCGGCGCGGCGTCGCAAGCGCAATGCCGATGCGACGAAAGGACCGCCTCTCAGCCTGTTCAAGCTGGTGCCCTGGTTTATCATCGGTTTCCTGTTGCTCGCCGCGCTCCGGTCGCTACATCTCGTGCCCGACCTCGCGATCGTTCCGGTGACCAAAACGGCGGCCATATTGACCGTCCTGTCGATGGCGGCGCTGGGCCTCGGCGTCGACGTGCGTGTGCTCTCGACCGTCGGCGGCCGGGTGACGGCTGCCGTGACGCTGTCGCTGCTGCTGCTGCTCGCGCTTAGCCTCGGCCTCGTGCAGTTCTTCAAGTAGTACCGCCTACCGGATAGGCAGGCGCTCACTGCGGCCACGTTGCAACGAAACAGGCCGGGCGCGCGACTTCGGCCGAAAGAATTGATATCGCAGCCGATTCTCTTTCGGCCTCGGCGTCGATCCGCATTGTACACAATGGCATAGGCCTTGCTTCGCTCCCTACTGAGTTCTCTCGTTCGGGGCACAGCTCATGGCGAACGCAAGGGGTTTTTCGCGCGGTACCATCGTCGCCGAGCCGGAGCCCATCGAGCTCGACTGGTCGAAGACGGCGCTCGTCATTATCGACATGCAGCGCGATTTTATGGAGCCGGGCGGTTTTGGCGAGACGCTCGGCAACGATGTGTCGCAGCTTGCGCGCGCGGTGAAGCCGATTGCTGCACTCCTTGCGGCGGCGCGCGATACCGGCGTTCTGGTCATCCACACCCGCGAAGGGCACTTGCCCGATCTGTCGGATGCACCGCCCGCGAAGATTGAACGCGGGGCGCCTTCCTTGCGCATCGGCGATCCCGGCCCGATGGGCCGCATCCTGGTTCGCGGCGAGGCGGGTCACGACATCATTCCCGAGCTCTATCCGCGGGCGAGCGAGATCGTGATCGACAAGCCGGGCAAGGGGGCGTTCTACGCTACCTGCCTCGACGATGTCTTGCAGAAGCACGGCATCGAAAACCTGCTGGTGTGCGGCGTCACCACGGAAGTGTGCGTCAACACCACGGTGCGCGAGGCCAATGACCGAGGCTATCGCTGCGTCGTGATCGCCGACGGCTGCGCGTCCTACTTCCCCGAGTTTCACGAGATGGGCCTGAAGATGATCAAGGCCCAGGGCGGCATTTTCGGCTGGGTCGCGGACTCGGGTGCCGTACTGGAGGCGATCTATCCGACAAACCAACGAACACTTGCTGCGGGGGCATCACGATGAGCACGACATCCGTCAGACCTGACTTCAAGCCGGCGCTGTGGACGCCGGGCGACTGGAACGCGTTCTTCGGCTTCGGCACCAATATCCTCGTCAACATGCTGGTGCTGACAGGCCTGTTGCGCTTCGTGCTGAAGATGCCGGACAGCCTCGTGTTCGGCCGGATCCTGCCGGCGCTTGGCCTGATGATGTGCCTGTCGACGATGTATTACGCGTGGCTTGCTTATCGGCTCGCGCAAGAGACCGGCCGCAACGACGTCTGCGCACTGCCGTCGGGCGTCAGCGTGCCGCATATGTTCATCGTCACCTTTGTCATCATGCTGCCGATCAGCCTGAAGACCGGCGATCCCGTGAAAGGCTGGTCGGCCGGGCTGGTCTGGGTGTTCTTCCAGAGTTTCATCCTGATGATCGGCGGTTTCATCGCGCCTTACATCCGGAAAATAACGCCGCGCGCCGCGCTGCTCGGTACGCTCGCCGGCGTCTCCGTCACCTTCATTGCGATGCGGCCGGCGCTGGAAATGTACATGACGCCGCAGATCGGTCTCGTCTGCTTTGCCATCATTCTCGTGAGCTGGTTCGGCGGGGTGAAATACCCGAGGGGGATTCCGGCAGGGCTCGTTGCGATCGCGGCGGGCATGCTGATTGCCTGGGGCTCCAACCTGTTCGGACTCGGGCTCGGCGGCCTCAGCTTGAAGGGCCTGGGCGATGCCTTCGCCAATTTCGGCTTCTCGGTGCCGATCCCGGCATTCGGGCAGGTGTTTTCCGGGTTCGAGTTCCTCGGGGTCATCCTGGTGACTGCGATTCCGTTCGGCATCTACGACCTCGTTGAAGCCATGGACAATGTCGAGAGCGCGGAAGCGGCTGGCGACGCATATCCGACAACGCGGGTGCTGACCGCCGACGGCGTCGTCAGCCTGATCGGCTGTCTGATGGGCAATCCCTTCATCAACGCCGTCTATATCGGCCATCCCGGCTGGAAGGCGATGGGCGGCCGCATCGGCTACTCCGCAGCGACCGGCATCATGGTGGTGTTGTTGTCATGGTTCGGCATTATCGCGTTGCTGCTCGCGCTGGTGCCGGTCGTCGCGATCTCGCCGATCCTGCTTTATATCGGCATGCTGATCGGCGCGCAGGCGTTCCAGACCACGCCGGTCAAGCATGCGCCGGCGATCGTGCTGTCGCTGACGCCGCATCTGGCCGCCTGGGCAAAACTGCAGATCGACACCATGCTGGGCGCGACGCTCACCGCCGCACAGAGCGTCGGCGCGATGGCGGCC
Source organism: Bradyrhizobium sp. (assembly GCA_035278345.1). GTDB lineage: Bacteria > Pseudomonadota > Alphaproteobacteria > Rhizobiales > Xanthobacteraceae > Bradyrhizobium. Next base: position 14,271 of record DATEJC010000128.1, read on the forward strand.
GGAAAAGCTGACGCGGTGAAGGCGGCCGCGATCGCCTCGCTGCCGCAGCAGGGCGTGATCTATCATGGCCTCGAAGTGATGGGCGGCGGCTCGATCCTCACCGGCCTCGTGCTGGGTGCCATCGGCGTGTTTGTGATCGAGCGCGACTTTGTCAAGGCGGCTGCGTTCTCGCTGGCGGGAGCGGTGCTGACCTATTTCGGCTTCATGCACGGCGAGGCCGTCGGTATCGGCGGCGGCCTCGGCGTTACGCCGCCGGTGGCGCTGGCCTACGTCGTCGTTGCCACGATCCTTTACGGGTTGGCGCGATCGGAGACCGTGCCGGCCCCGAACGCGGTGGCGGCACCGGCCGAGTGACGCTGCGTCAGGGACGCAAGTCCATGTCGATGCGTACGAAGTCACCGCGATAGGTGACTTCGCCAAGATAGATCACGGTGCGGTCGGCGACGGTGAACACGCGCCGGACTTCGGCAACCGGCGAGTTCAGAGGAACCTGCAGCAGCTTCGCCACTTCGAGATCGGCGGTGCCGATGGTCAGTGTCTGGCGCGCCGTTGCGATGGCGGGCTCGCGCAGATCGTGCAGGATCGGGATAACGGTCTCGTTGCGGAAGCGCCTCGGCGATGTGCGAAACACCTTTTCGTCGAGATAGATCGAGATCACGCAATAGGGCCGCTTGTTGCGCGAATGCACGCGGCGCATGAAGACGTATTTCGCGGCAGGCTTGCCGTCCTCGGGAAACAGCGGCGCATCGGTACGGCTTTCCGAAATGGTGATGATCTCAGGCGACGTATCGCGGTAAACCTCGGCGAGATCGGCGAGCGTGGTTTCGACCTTCAGCCAGCGATCCTGCTTCAGGGAGCCGGTGACAAAGGTGCCGCGGCCCTGCTGCGCCTCGATGACCCCGTCGCGCGCCAGGAGATCGACGGCCTGGCGGATGGTGACGCGGGAGACGCCGAATTCTGCGGCGAGGTCTTCATTGGCAGGAAGGCGCAGGCCCTTGGTCCAGATGCCACGGGCGATGCGCTGCCGGAAGATGTCGGCAATCTGCGCGTATTTCGGGACGTGACTTTCGGAAATCAGATCCATCGCACGCTCTCCGGCCTGGTTCTATCCCATCACGAGGGCAGCGCCCCGTTCCCCGATCATGAGGCTGGTCGCATTGGTGTTGGCCGAGGTGATCTGCGGCATAACCGAGGCGTCGATCACGCGCAGCCGCTCGGCGCCACGCACGCGCAACTGCGGATCGAGCACCGACGCGTCGTCGCTGCCCATACGACAAGTGCCGACGCAGTGGAAGACGGTGCCGCCGGTGTTGCAGGCGAAATTCCACAAGGCTGCATCGTCACGGGCGGCTTCGCCCGGCATCACCTCGATATCCCAGAGATCACGGAAGGACTTTTGCCGATAGATCTCACGCAGGATTTTCAATCCGGCGACGATGGTCTTGCGATCGATCTCTTCGGCGAAATAGTTCGGCTCGATGCGCGGCTGCTCGAACGGATCGGTCGAGCGGATCGCCAGTTGTCCGCGCGATTTGCCGTGGCATTGCCAGGCCGATGCGGTGAAGCCGGAATAGGCGTGCAGGGGATCGCCGGGCTTGTCGACCGACAGCGGCATCACGTTGAACTGCACGTCGGGACGTCCGCCGACCGAATATTCGGTGCAGGCCGCGCCGCCGACCTGGCCGGCGCCGACGGTGAGAGGGCCGCGGCCGGCAAACATCCATTGCAGTCCCATCTTCGCAAGCGCGAGGGGGTTGCGGACCTGGTCGTTGAGCGAGATCGGTTGCTTGAGCCGCACGATCAGGCGCGCCTGATAGTGGTCTTGCAGATTGCGCCCGACTTCCGGTGCATCGGCAACGACGGGAATGTCGAGCGAGCGCAACAGGTTTGCCGGTCCGATGCCGGAGAGCTGCAGGATTTGCGGCGACTGCAGCGCGCCGGCCGAGAGGATCACCTCGCGGTCCGCCGCGGCCGACTGGATCTGCCCGTCCTTGATCCATTCAACGCCGCTCGCCACCTTGCCGCGGAAGGTTACCTTGCTCACCTGTGCGTGGGTGATGACGGTGAGATTTCTGCGGCTCATCGCCGGCTTCAGGAACGCAGAGGCCGAGCTGGTGCGCCAGTGCCTGCCGATGCCGAGCTGGTAATAGCCGACGCCAAAGGTCGTCGCGCCGTTGAAGTCGGGATTGCGCGGCAGGCCATACTCCACGCCGGCCTCGACCCAGGCGCGTGAAGCCGGGTTGTCGTTGCGCAGCTCCGACACTTCGAACTCGCCAAAGCCGCCGTGATACTGGCTGTCGCCGCCGCGATAGCGCTCGCAGCGGCGGAAATGGGGAAGCAGCTCGCGATAGCTCCACCCCTTTGCGCCTGCGCGTTCCCAATCGTCAAAGTCCTCGTGCTGGCCGCGGATGAAGATCAGGCCATTGATCGAGGAGGAGCCGCCGATCACCCGGCCGCGCGGCCAGACGATGGCGCGGCCG
>DATEJC010000129.1:0-6402 GCA_035278345.1 Bradyrhizobium sp.
CCAGGTCGAGGTCGGCGGCGATGCGCGCGCCGAGATTGGACAGGCCGATCGTGATGCCGAGCACGCCGGCGGCAGCCAGCATGGCGACGCGCGGCCAAGCCGGCGCGAAATTTTCGGTCAGTGCTGCGGGCCACCAGATGAACGGACGCTTCTGTGGTGGCAGCGGCGTGGACTCGAGTTTGCGCACGAGGCGCTCCGCCGCCGCATCCTGCGCATGCGGATCCGTCGCCATGCGGCGCAAGGCTTCTTCGAGATCGCTCATTGATCTCCCCTATGTGGATTCGCCGAAAGCCTCACGCAGCGAGCGCCTGGCGCGGACGAGCAAAGTCTCGATGCCGGAGATCGAGGTACCGAGCACCGCGGCGGCCTCGGCATTGCCGAGACCCTCCTGGTAGGTGAGCACGATCGCGGCGCGCTGACGCGCCGGCAATCGGTCGATCGCGGCGGCAAGCTGGGCGTCGCGTTCGCGCTGTTCCAGCGCGGCGCCGGGATCGTGTGCGGGATCGGTCGGATCGCCGGCGGCCGCGAGCGGCAGATCGGCCGGGCGCCGCTTCGCGTTGAGGCAGAGATTGATGACCACGCGATAGAGCCAGGTGCGGAACGCAGCCTCGGGCCGCCAGCGCGGCGCATTGGTCCACACCCGCAGGAAGGCGTCCTGCACGATCTCTTCGGCAAGGGCCTCGCTCCCCAAAATGCGCCGCGCAAGGCGCAGCGCGCTCCCCGCATGGCGGCGCGCCAGTTCCCTGAAGGCGCGTTCGTCGCCCTGGGCGGCGCGCGCCATGAGGTCATGATCGGGCGGCCCGTCCATGGCGGCATTGTGAACCCGGCGCGCATGCTTGTCGCGGCGCGGTCGGCTTGCGGGTTGTGGGAAACGTGGCCGTTCATGCCCAATTGAACACGGGGCGGCGCCAAACCCTGCGGTTTCGTAACTGGACTTTTGGCAGGTCCCATGCAATTCCCGGATCGAAGGCGCCAACAATAGAGCTATCATGCTGGATTCACTAAAGAATTTTCTCTCCGACCTGACCGGCGGCGACAAGCACCCCACCCGCTTCGAGCAGAACGACTATCGCCTCGCCGCGGCCGCGCTGCTGATCCATGCGGCAACCATCGACGGCAAGGAAAGCGGCGCTGAACACGACAAGCTGCGCGCGGTGTTGAAGGCGCGCTTTGCGCTCGACGATGCGGCAACCGACGAGCTGATCGATGCCGCGACGCTCGCCGAGAACGAGGCGGTCGACCTCTATCGCTTCACCAGCCTGATCAACCGCACGCTCGACGAAAAGGGCCGTCTCGGAATCGTCGAGATGATGTGGGAGATCGTGTTCGTGGACGGGCGCGTGAACGAATTCGAGGATAATCTGATGTGGCGCGCCGCCGACCTGCTCGGTGTATCGTCGCGCGACCGCATCGCGTTGCGCCGCCAGGTGGCGAACGAGGCGGACAGCGAAAGTAGCGCTTAGGAATCGCTGACTTTCGGGATGGGGCGAGGGCGATGTCGATCTTCAAACCCGTCACGGTGGTGACCGGCGCCTCGGTCGGTATCGGCGAGGCGCTGGCACGCGTGTTCGCGAACAACGGCCACGAGGTCGCACTGGTGGCGCGGCGCGAAAAGGAGATGGTGCTGCTCGCAAACGAGCTCGCCGTCTCCTGCAAATACAAGCCGCATGTCATCACCGCCGACCTGCAGCGCAGCGACGCGCCGGCGCGCATCGCGCATGAGCTGCTCGGGCGCGGGCTCGAGCCCGCGATCGTGGTCAACAATGCGGGCTTCGGCCTGCATGGCGAAGCCGCCGACCTCGACCGCGCCGAGCAGCTCGCGATGCTCGATCTCAACGTGCGCGCGCTGACCGACCTGTCGCTGCGCTGGATCGACGGCATCGTGAAGCACCAGGGCGGCATCCTGAACGTCGCCTCGGTCGCGGGCTTCCTGCCGGGCCCCGGCATGGCGGTCTATTACGCCTCGAAGGCTTACGTGCTCTCCTTCACCGAGGCGCTGGCGCGCGAGCTCGAGCCAAAAGGCGTGCGCGTTACCGCGCTCTGTCCCGGTCCGGTGCAGACCGAATTCCAGATGCGCGCCGGGGTCGATTCGCGGAAGCCCTCGTGGCTGCTCCGCCGCACCGCGCAACAGGTCGCGCAGGCCGGCTATGACGGCTTCATGGCGCGCAAGCGCGTGGTGATCCCGGGCATCGGCAACAAGGTCGTGAGCGCGCTCCCGCGCCTGCTGCCGCGCGGGCTGGTTCTGCGTGTCATCGAAAGCTACCAGCGCGACCGCGGCCGGCGTGCCGAGAGCCGCAAGAAGCGGCCGAAGTTTTGATCTCCGGCCCGCTCGCACGCGCCTTGGCCTTGAAATTGCCTGTTAAACCTTTAGGGATCATGCTTTAGCCGCTGCTTCGGCCGAAACGCCACGATGACCGAGAAGGTTCTGATCGTCCTGCACCAGGAGCAATCGACGCCCGGACGCGTCGGTTATGCCCTCAGGGATCGCGGCTACGCCCTCGACATCCGCCGACCGCGCTTCGGCGATCCGCTGCCCGTCACGATGGCCGAGCACGCCGGCGCGGTGATCTTCGGCGGCCCGCAGAGCGCCAACGATCCCGACGACTTCATCAAGGCCGAGATCGATTTCATCGGCGTGCCGCTCAAGGAGAACAAGCCCTTCCTCGGCATCTGCCTCGGCGCGCAGATGCTGGCGAGGCATCTGGGCGAGCGCGTCGCGCCGCATCCCGAAGGCAAGGCCGAGGTCGGCTACTACCCGATCAAGCCGACCGCCGCAGGCCGCGCGATCTGCGACTGGCCGACCTACATGTATCAATGGCATCGCGAGGGCTTCGACCTGCCGCGCGGCGTCGAGCTGCTCGCCGAAGGCGACATCTTCCCGATCCAGGCATTCCGCGCCGGCTCAGGCTTCGCGATCCAGTTTCACGCCGAAGTCACCCACGCGATGATGTGCCGCTGGACCACGCGCGGCCACGCTCGCATGGAGCTGCCCGGCGCCAAGCAGCGCCACGAGCATTTCGCCGATCGCCCGGTCTACGATCAGGGCATCCGGCGCTGGCTGTCGGATTTCCTCGATCACTGGCTGACCGTCGGCACGCCGCAGGAACGGCTTCAGGCGGCGGAGTAGCGACACGCTCGCTCATCCCTCCCCCGAAGGGCAGGGCTATCGCATTTGGGCCAGCATACTGATGAGGAAGGCGTCGTCCCAGCCGGCCTTTTTGATCTTGCGTCGGATCGAAGCTTTGTCGGGGTGCGAGCGGAGCATGTTGAGTGCCAGCTTGCGCAGCAAGGCGAGATTGGCGGGGGCATTGTCCTTTCGAGTGCGCGCACGGTCTTCGTCGAAGACAACATCGAGGACCCAATGCAGCTGGTTCTCGATACTCCAGTGGGAGCGCGTGATCGCCACGAGTTCGGCCGGGGAGTACACGTTCGAGAGCAAGAAGTACCGAACCATCGGCGGCTCGTCCGTGCCGTTGAGCCGACGGCGCAACTCCACCCGGCCGACTGCAGCGATACCGGGGAACGCGTGCCTGTCGGCGAGCTCGGCGGCAGGGACCACCACAGCGCTGCGCTGCTCCTCGCGGCCATGGCTGACACGCATCGAGCGCTCCGGCAACGCGTGCTCCGCCATCGGTTCGAGCAGACTTTGCGCATCGGCAAACAGCGCGGACTGGTTCTCCTTGAGAGCGAGCACGTATTGGCCGTCGCGCGCCAGGATGCCACGTGCCATGTCTGCATGGCAGTGCAGAGCATCTGCCGTGACCGTACAGCCATCGAGCGACAGCAACTCCAGAACCTCCAGCGCTGCAGCCACTTCGTTGCGTTTCGGCGCCACTCGCTGCGCAATCGCAAGCCGCGCCTCGGCAGCCCAGACATTGACCAAATGCAGCGGCGTGGTGCGCCGGCCATGTTCGAATGCGCCACGCAACGCCTTGCCGTCGATTGCCACCACGCCGCGCAGGTTCTTGGCGAACTCGCCCATGAACTGCCGGAAAGCGGCTTCGAACGCGACGGGGTCCAGCAAGCGGAACACCCGGCTGAACGTATCGTGGCTCGGTATCCCGTGCTCCAGACGCAGAAATTGCCGCAACAACGGCTCCTTGGAGGAGCCAAAGTCCGCCATGTCGGCGCAGCTCTCGGCTCCGCAAAGCACTGCCGCCAGCGCAACAACCAGAATCTCCGGCAGTTCGTGGCGGGCGTTCGCTGCGCGAGGATCCGGCAGCGAACCAAAGGCCTCCTGGAAGCGCTCCATCCGACCCCCCTCGTATCTTGGGAGTCGTCTTCAGAATCCATACGCCCCGCCAGCGCAAGACCATGTTCAAATGCGATTCCCCTGCCGAAGACGGGGAGGGATAAGCGGAGAGCCTCACGTCTTCTCACCTTCAAGCGAATCCGCGCGCCACAGCGCGGGAAACAGCTTGGTCCAGATCGCCGCAATGACAAGCGTGCCGACACCGCCGACCAGCACCGCCGGCACCGCGCCGATCAGCGCCGCCATCGCGCCGGCACGGAATTCGCCGAGCTGATTCGATGCGCCGATGAAGAGGCCGTTCACCGCGGTGACGCGACCGCGCACCTCATCGGGCGTGCCGAGCTGCACCAAGGTCATGCGGATCACGACGCTCACCATGTCGGAGGCGCCGAGCACGGCGAGCGCCGCAAGCGCGATCGCGAACACGCCGGTCGATGCGAACACGACGGCCGAAAGGCCGAAGCCCGCGACCGCCGCGAACATCATCTTCCCGGCGTTGCGCTCGATCGGCCAGCGCGTCAGCGCGAGCGCCATGGTGAGCGCGCCGACCGCGGGCGCGGCACGCAGCAGGCCGAGCCCCCACGGACCCGCCGCGAACACGTCACGCGCGAACACCGGCAGCAGCGCGGTCACGCCGCCGAGCAGCACCGCGAACAGATCGAGCGAGATGACCCCGAAGATCGCCGGACTGCGGCGGATGAAGGCGAAGCCGGCAAAGAAGGTGGCGAGCGTCAGCGGTTCGCGCGACGGCGCCATGCGCTCGACGCGGATCATCGCGGTGCACAGCACGGCGGCGGCGAACAGCGCGAGGCAGACGCCGTAAACGACCGACGGCCCCGCGGTGTAGAGCAAGCCGCCGAGCGCCGGACCCACGATGGTGGCGCTTTGGTTAGCGGTCGCCGACGCCGCGACCGCGCGCGGCACCAGCGGCAGCGGCACCAGGCTCGGCACGATGATCTGCATCACCGTCACCTCGAAGGCGCGCGCGATGCCGAGGATGAAGGCGTTGGCGAGGATCAGCTCGCGCGAGATCGCGCCGGTCAGCACCGCGGCGAGCAGTGTTGCGGCGGCGACCGCCTCGATCAGCTGGCAGCCGATCAGCACCAGGCGGCGGTCGGTGCGGTCGGTGACCTGTCCCACCACCAGGAACAGCAGCATCGCGGGGACGAACTGGATCAGCCCGATGAGGCCGAGGTCGAACGGGTCGCCGGTCAGCGCGTAGAGCTGCCAGGCCACCGCCACGATGAGCATCTGGTAGCTCGCCGTGACCGACAGCCGCGCGAACCAGAACAGCACGAAGGGCCGGTGGCGCAGGACGGAGTCTGGTTGATTCTCGGTCATCGCCGGTGGGGCTTGCCAGTCGTAGCCGCGAAGCGGCGAAGACTGGTGGAGCCAGGCGGGATCGAACCGCCGACCTCCTCATTGCGAACGAGGCGCTCTCCCAGCTGAGCTATGGCCCCTAAAGAACCGCCAAAAGCGCGAAAATGCGCCGTTGCCGGGCTCTCCAGTGTGCGGGTCATTTACGGCGGGGGTCTAAGGGTGTCAAGGACGCGACGCCGCCTTGTTCCAGCGCGCCGCGGCGGCTAGATGGATGCCAGAATCCTCGCTGCAGAGACCGGCCATGGTAGAGCTTTTCGCATTCATCTCGTACCTGTTGCAGCTTTACATCTACATCCTGATCGCTGCCGCGGTGTTGAGCTGGCTGGTCGCGTTCAATGTCGTGAACGTGCGCAATCCGATCGTCGCCAGCATCGGCGAGTTCCTCTACCGCATCACCGAGCCCGTGCTGCGCCCGATCCGCAATGCGCTGCCCAACATGGGCGGCATCGATATTTCTCCGGTGATCGTGATCCTGATCATCATCTTCATCCAGGCGGTCGTGCTTCCGAACCTGCTGAAACTGTTCCTGTGACCGAGGGGGCGGACCGCCCATTTGCCGTCGCGCCCGATGGAATCATGCTTGCCGTGCGCCTCACGCCAAAGGGCGGGCGCGACGCGATCGACGGCTTCGCGACTTTGTCGGACGGAAACATCGTGCTGAAGGTGCGCGTACGCGCCGCGCCGTTCGAGGGCGAAGCGAACGCCGCAATGGGCCGCGTTCTGGCCAAGGCGCTCGGCGTCCCACCGGCCCGTGTCGAGATCGTGGGCGG
>DATEJC010000130.1:0-8047 GCA_035278345.1 Bradyrhizobium sp.
GCGGCTGACGATGTGGTCCGCCCATTCTTCCAGCCAGGGCTCCATCGCGGCGAGCGCGCCCGGCGTCAGCGACGGCTGCGCCACGGCGCGATAGGCGGCATGCTCGGCATCGTCCATCTGCAGCAATCCGCGGATGACATAGGGCTTGCCGAGCATCCGCTCGAGCCGCTCCTCGGTCTTCCTGCTGGTGAGGAAGGTGCGCGGAGCGGCGACGAAAGGAGCGCCTTTGCGCTCCACCGTCGAGATATCACTGTAACGGCTGAGCAGCCAGAACGGGCGCATGCCGGGCGTGTCGACCCAGAACACCGGCGCCTGGGCGCGCAGCAGCTTGAACGCGGCCTGCAGTCTTGCGTCGTCGGCGTGGCCATCCGGGGAGATGACGAAGCGGGCCGCCTCGTGGATTTGGGCATCGCCGGCCGATGGCGACAATCGCGCCGCAGGCGCGGTGCGCCAACTCGCGGGCTCGGAGTCCGTGACGACAGCGGGACGCGTTACCATTCGTTACCGCCGCTTTCCAGTCGTTACGATTACGGCAGAGGGTAAGGCGAATTGATCTTGCTTTTGTCGTGGGCCCCCGAACCGTCGTGCTTCTTCACGTGTTTGCCGCCGTTCGACGTATCGCTCACATCGTGATACGATGTTTCCACTGGCACGTTCTGGTCCAGGGCATTGTAACGCGTTTGGGCAATCTTGAAGATGTCGTGCGGTCCTTGCGGACTTCTGCCCAGCTTTCTCAAGTAAACCCCCCATCCTGCGCAGACATCAACTCCCGCCTCCACATAGGCAGCGATAAGGGCTCTATAGTTGTCGTCGTCGTCCTCTAGAACCGTGTCAAACGTGTTATGTTTCTTCGCGTAGTCAAATCTGTCAGAAGCCGGGTCCGAGAAAACGGCGTCCAGCTCATTGAGGACGTCTTGCCCGTTACACGGGTTCATTCCGCCGGTTACCGTCAAAGCTCCACCCATCGCTTCGCTCCTACGTTGCCTCGTTGCCGGAATTCCCTCCAAGCTCATCATGAGTGGGGTAGGGGCGCAAGATTTTTTCGTCGCGTGCTTGGGCTTGCGGGCGCAACATCATGGCACCACAGGCCTTTGCGCCCGCGGGACGCATGACCGTTCGCTATCGCTGTTTCCCGTCGCTAAGGTTTATCCTGGGGCAGAGGACAGGGTGAATCAATCACGTCTGGATCGAGCCCCGTTCCGGGCCTCACATGGACGCGTCCGCCGTCGTGGATCATGGTCCGCATTCCCACGCCCTTGGTCAGGCCATTGTAGCGAAATTGGGCGATGTCGTAGATATTTTGCGGTCCTTGCGTCGCGTCCACTGTACCCAGCAGTGTCAGGTAAGTCACCCATCCTGGGCTGACGACAAGTCCCGCTTGCCTGTAAGCGTCGATAAGGTTGTTGAAGTTGCCCGGAGCGTTCGGAACGGTCCCAAACCGGTTATTGGCCTGCGCAAGCCTGTATCTGTGAGAATTCGGATTCCCGAAAACGCGATTGAGGTCGACGAGAACATCGTCGCCGTCGCACATGATCGCGTGCTCACCCCTTCTGGTTAAGGCTCCACCCATCGTTTCGCCTCCACGTTGCCCCGTTGTCAGGGTTCCCGTCCAAGCACATCATGAGCGGCGGGGGGGCGCAAGATTTTTTTCGTCGCTTGCCTGGGCTCGCACACGCAACATCATTGGCTCGTAGGCCTTCGCGCCTGTCTCATCGATCAGCGCACTGGCCCGATTCAACTTGACGCTTGCCTCCTTGGCGTCTTGAGAACCGCTCCGCGTCAGATAGGCCGAGGCCGCGACAAGGCTCGCATGGCACTCCGACAGACGATCTGCCTTCCGGCGCGCCACGCCAATCGCCTCCGCGGCTACCTCGGCGGCGCGCCCTGGATTGCCCGCGCGCATGAAATTGTCGCCCTGGAATGCCAGAATTCTGGCCTCGAGCTCCAGGCCTGCCCTTCCGCGGCGGCAAGCGTCCAGTGCCTGCTGGAAGAAGTTGTCGGCGGCCGCGAAGTCTCCTGCTGTCGAGGCTGCCAGACCTTGGCAGTAAGTCGCGACCACGAACCAGTACGGGGTTCCCGCCTGGGTGGCCAAGAGGGCAAGCTGATTGGCGTGCCGCATCGCCGCGAGGGTGTCGTTGCGAAACCAGGCAAGTTCAACGGCGTAATAGTGCGGGATACCTTGATGGAGGGGCTCGGCCTCGGCCGGATCAGTCTGGAAGAGCCTGCCAAGTCGCTCATCCGCTTCCGAAAACCGCCCCAGCAAGACCAGCGGCCTGACATGAAGGCATTTCAACCAATAGGGAACATCGAAGCCAACCATTTGGCGGACAGTCAGGCCAAGCACGATGCCCGCCTTGCCTCGGTGCTCTTGTTCGATGAGATCCAAAGCTGCGGCATTGGCGCTAAGCGCGTCGCCGACGAAGCCCGCGAGCATGCTGGCCTGGCCGAGCAGCCCGTTCAGCAGCACTGCCTCCTCAGGGTTTGACTTGGCGTCCAGCACTGCAAGTGCTTCGCGAACCAGCCGAATGTATTCGTCCGCCGAACCGCTTGCGGCGATGATGCGCCCGTAGCCCGCGATCAGCAGCGCTTCGTGGCGCCGATTGCCTGCTTGCCGGGCGTACCCCAATGCCTCCTCGACATAGGTCTTGGCTTCTTCGACCGGCATTCCCTCGCGCCAGCCGAAGGTCAGCAACTGTCCGCCAGCCAAAGCCCGCAATTCATCGTTTTCTTTGGACCGCGGCTGACCCTGCATCATGCTGCGGATTTTCTTCCAATCCGCCAACGCCCGTCCCGAGTTCGTGCGCCCGACCCAGCGCGCCGAACGCTGCAAATGCATCGCTGCGGCAACCATATTTCCCGCGGCCTCATAATGATGCGCCACCAACCCGGCGAACTCGTCACGCTGCCCCCATTCCTGCCCCTCGATCGCCTGCGCGACGGCGGCATGCAGGCTGGTGCGCGTGGAGCGCAGTTGCATGGCGTAGGCCACCTCCTGAATCAAGGGATGGCGGAACGCGAAGCTTTCACCCATCGCCGTTTGCCGCGGCTGGATCAGTTCGGCATTGCGAAGCCGCCGCAGCAGCGGCCGCGCGGCCGCATCGGACAGGCCGGTGACCGCTCGCACCACCTCGAACGGAAATTCCTTTCCGATGATCGCGGCGGTCTGCAGCAGCGCCTTTTCGGAATCGGGCAGAAGATCGATACGCGCGCCGATCACCGCCTCGACGGTCGTCGGCAGGGTCGGATTTTGCCAGCCGGACGGCGCCAGCCGATAACGGCCCCGCTCTCCCAACAGTACGCCGCTTTGCGCCAGCGAGAGAATCAGTTCTTCGGCAAAGAACGGATTGCCGTCGGATCGTTCCGCGACGTGCGCCACCACTTGGTCGAGGCCAGGGCCGTCTCCGATCAGATCGCGGATGACCTGACCAACCGCGCCCAGGCCAAGCTCCGGCAGGGCCAGTTCACGATACCAGGGCACGCGCGCAGGCAGCGTCCAATCGGGACGGAAGGTCAGCACCATCAGGACCCTGGTGCCTTCCGCTGCCGCCATCAAGGTTTCCAGAAAGTCCTGGCTGGCTTCATCCAGCCAGTGCAGATCTTCAATAATGATCACCGACGTCTGCGACCATGCCGCCTTCACGATGCGGCCGATGCCGTCGCGGAGCCGCGTGCGCCGTGTCGCCGGGTCGACAGCCCCGGATGTCGGCTCCGCGCAACCCATGAAATCCGCCAAGGTCGCAAGGTGCTCTGCCACCGGCAGCGCGAGCATCGTGAGGGTCTGCTCGATCCGCGTGCGCGCCAATTCGGCGTCCATGTCGGGCTCGATGCGGAAGAAGGCGCGCAATGCTTCCAGCACCGGCACCAGCGGCGTCGATCGGCTGTGAACCTGGGCGCGCGCCTCCAGCACCCTGATCTGACGTTCCCGGCACCACTCGCTGAACTCGAAACAAAGCCGGCTCTTGCCGACGCCGGGCGGCCCGGAGATACCGATGACTCGCGGCGAACTTGGCCCTGTGTCCTGCAGCGCTCGCTGCAACGTCTCCAGTTCCGCTGCCCGCCCGCGCAAAGGCGTCAGCGACGTGTCGCGAAAATGCTCGCTGTTCACGGCCGGCTTCAGGCCGATCAAGCGGAAGATCTCCACGGGATCGGGAATGCCCTTCAATGCGCGTGTGCCCAGCGGCTCGGTGTCGCAATAGGCGCCGAGCAAGGTCTGACACTCGCGGCTCAGGCAAATCTCGCCGGGCGGGGCTTCCTGCTCGATCCGGTTGGCCAGATGCACGGTGAAGCCCGTCGCATCCTGCTCGATCAAGGAGCCGGTGTGGAGCTTGCCCGAGACGACCTCGCCCGAGTGCAGGCCGATCCGTATCTTTGGAGCGTCCGGTAGCGCAGCAACGGCGGAACGCATGGCGAGCGCGGCATGGCAGGCGAGCACCGCATGCCCTTCGCGCGCGTGCGGCACCCCGAATGCGGCCTTGAGCCCGTCGCCCAAAGTGCGAAGCACCGTGCCGTCGTAGCGGTTTACAGCACGTGCCATCACCATGACGATCGGATGCAGGAAATCCATCGCCGCTTCGGCGTCGAGGCCTGCGACCCGCGCGGTTGAACCCGTGACATCGGCGAACAGGACGGTCGCCTGCTTGCGCTCCCCCGGCACATCGGCAATGCGGACAGCCTCGTGCTTTCGCGGCTCGCCGCACCAGGCGCAGAATCGGGCCGTCTCCGGGAAATCCCGCCCGCAATGGGCGCATACCGGCGCGAGGGCGACGCCGCAGGCCACGCAGAACCTGCTCCCGGCCTCATTCTCGTAAGCGCATGCCCGGCATTGCATCATCAATCCGCCGTCTGCTGGATCAGCTCACCGGGTGAATATAAAGGCCTGCTATCTCCGCGGGATAGTACCATGTTGGCGCTCAAAGGAGCTATGCAGGTAACGGGCGATGGCTTTGGTCAACCTTTGAGCGTCGGTGATCGAAGGCCGCAATCTCCCGGTGCGTCTGCCCGCGTTGTGGTCGGACTCCCCCAGTTTGGCTCCCTGGAAGCCTGCGCGATTGACATGCCTCAAAGCCAGGTCTGCGCGGCCGGATGGCCGACGCGACGGCCGGAGGGCCAAAGCCGGGGTTCTCTGCCCTCGTCAGGCTTGTCCGCCGCGGCTCAGCGCAAGCCAGCCGCGCGCAACGCCTGGCCCAGCTTCGCCGCCAGTTCGGGCTCGCAGGCGACTCCGGCAAACTGGTTGTCGATGCGAAACGCCGGCTGCAATTCCAGCACGCATGCTGCAGCCGCCTTTGCCTCCTCGAACTGCCCGAGCGCGGCAAGCGATGCCGCGAGCTGCACCCAGGTGATGCTGTGCGCGGGGTTGGCGAGGTTGGACCTGTAGGCCGCGCTTGCGGCCTCCGCATAGCGGTCGCGACAGAAATGGCCAAGCGCCTGCGCGTCGTAAGCGGCAAAGGCCCATGGATCGAACGGGCTCAAGCGCAAGCCGCGCTCGCTCCAGTCGATCGCGCGCTCGGCCTGGCCGGCCCAACCGGCAACGACGCTGCCGAGGATCCATGCGAGTGCCGTCGACGGGCTCAGCGCAAGGGCCGCTTCGAACGCCGCGAAGGCCGCCTTGCGGTCATGAGCATCCATGCCGAGCGAGAAGCCGGCGAAGGTGAGGGCGACGGCGTCGTCGCGGCCGTGCTCGATGGCAAGACGGGCGTGGTGCACCGAGGCCAGCCGATCCTCCTCCTTCAGCCCGGCGCGCAGAAAGCGGTTATGATGGCTCATCGCGGCAAGGCCGTGGGCCAGCGCGTAAGTCGGATCGAGCGCAAGGGCGCGCTGGAGCTGCGGCAGCGCGATCGCGGCGCGATCGGGCATGCCGGAGTCGACGTCCGGCTGGGCGCGCAGCACAAGTTCGTAAGCGTCGAGACTGTCAGGCCGTTTCCGGCGAATGCGCTCAACCTCGGCGCGGCGCAGACTCGGCTCGATGGCGCCGACCACGGCGAGCGCAATCTCGTCCTGCAAGGCAAACAGGTCGCCGACCGTGCGGTCGTAGCGCTCGGCCCAGATATGTCCGCCATTTGCGGCGTCTGCGAGCTGCGCATTGATGCGGACGCGGTCGTCGGCACGCCGCACGCTGCCGTGCAAGACATAGCGCACGCCGAGATCGCGGCCGACCTGCTTCACGTCGGCAACGCGGCCGCGCCAGACGAAGCTGGAATTGCGCGCAATGACGAACAGCCACCTGAGCCGCGACAACCCCGTGATGATGTCGTCGACCATGCCGTCGGCCAACCACTCGGCCTCGCCCGAGTGCTCGAATGGCAATACGGCAATCGACGGCCGCTCCGGGAGCAACGGCCCGGCCCGATGTCCGGCCTCGTCCGCGTTCGCATCGCCGCGTGTGACGGGCGGACCTGCATAGCGATATCCGCGACGCGGTAGCGTCTCGATCCAGCGTCCACCGCCGTCCTGTTCGAGCGCGCGGCGAAGTGCGGCGATCTGCACGGTGAGATTGCTCTCTTCGACGTTGAGGCCCGGCCACGCTGCCTCCATCAGCGCGTCCTTGCCGACGGGAGACGCGGCGCGATCCAGCAGCAGGCGCAGCAGCGCGGCGCCGCGCTGGCCGAGCAGAATGGGCGCACCGCCGCAAAGCAGCGCACCCGTCTCGGCATCAAGTGCAAAGGAGCCGAATTTGTACGTAGCTTGGGGGCGCGGCGGCTGGGTCATTTCGGCGACATTTTGCAACAATTTCGGAGTTGTTTCACGACCTTTGGACGGCAAGCGGCAAGGATGATGCTCCCCATCACGCCAATCCGGAGGTAAAAAAATGAGCGGCAAGGCGATCATCCGAAGACCAGGCGAAGAAGGCAAATGCGTCAAGCTTGCCGGCCACCCCATGGCTTTTCTGGTCACCGGCACCGACACGCGGCACACTTCGATGTTCGAGTGGACGATACCCGCAGGCTTCTCCACCGGGCTGCATGTCCATCGCGTGCAGGAGGAGACCTTCTATGTGCTGGAGGGCGAATGCGAATGGCAAATCGGCAACGAACGCGTGCGTGCCACGCCCGGCACTTACGTCTTCCTGCCGCCGGGCGTGCCGCACAACATCGGCAACGCGTCAGACAAGGTCGCACGCGTGCTCATGACAGTGTCGCCGCCCGGCCACGAGCGCTATTTCGAGGAGTTGGCCGAGACGGTCGCGCGCGGCGGCGCCGATCCTGCAACGATTGCCGGGCTGCGGGCCCGCTATGACACGGATCAGCTGTCGGCACTCAAGAGTTAGGCAATCAGCCGCAATTCCAGATCGGCCCGATTGGCGTGCGCGTCCAGCAAGGGCCGAAGGTGCCGCCATTGTAGCGGCCGCCGTAAAAGCCGGGCCGGCCGAAATAGTGCCAGTTGCCATCGTACCCGTAATAACTCGGGACGGGATCGATGTACCAGGGGCGCGGGTTGCCGCGCGCCGTCCGCGAAACGGAAGGCTTGCGGGCGTAAGCCGGACGGCTGTTGTTTGGCGGCTGCTGATAACCCGGCAGGAAGCCGTAGCCGTGCCAGCGTGGCGCCGGTCGTTTATGAACCGGCGCAGCTTGCGCGACGACCGGCAGCAGCAACAGGATGATGGCAATCGACAGATATGCGAAGCGAGACATGAACCCAGCATAGACGCCCGGCCGTTGGGAAGCGATTCAAATCCTGGTGCATCGTACCGCGTGAGGGACGCGGCCTGGCTATCAATCCAAAGCCTCTGTGCCCCGACGGATGAACTGCATCGTTTAATTGTCGGGCGACGGTTGGCCCATGAGCTGGAGCAGCTCGCGCGCCAGGAACGGCTTTGTCAGGACGGCGATGTCGCGACTCGTGGTTTTCTCGCTTGCTTTTTCCTTGCTGTTGCCGGCCGTTGCGTCGGCTGCGCCACCTCATAAAAAGCCGGCGCCGCGCTGGCAGGGCTACGGTTTCCTGCCGGGCTACAAGCAGCCACCAAACAACACCCTTCCGGCCTACAAGGATCCGGCTTCGCGCATGGCGTTCAAGAAACGGCGGCCCTGGTATATCGATCCAGTCCCGCAAT
>DATEJC010000131.1:0-2324 GCA_035278345.1 Bradyrhizobium sp.
GCTGCGCATCCTGGCGATCAACGATGACGCTGCCGGGAGAACCCGTGCCTGGTTGGGGCCACCAGCATCTCCGGCGTGCGGGTGGCTCGCGAGTTGGACACGCTGGTGCGCCTGTATGGCAAACCCGCTTGCATCGTCAGCGACAACGTCCTATGTCGGGAGGCAGCGGCGGGGTTTGGCCAGCAGATCTCTATGCGCCGACTGGTATCGGCGCTGCATTCACTGTGAGCCAGATGGCTTCCACCGTCAACGGGATCGCTCTCTGCCATAGCAAACACAGGATCCATCGGTGCCGGAGCGACCGTGGTCCTCACCATCCTTAAGACGAGATACGCACCCAGGTGGAAGGCCCGAACATTATCTACAGGGTCGCTTTCACGCCCTCACGGCAGCGCAGAGAGGGGTCCTTCCACCTGGCATCCGGCCGTTCGAGGAACGGCCGGTACTCTGTCCCCGTCTTGATGACGGCGTGAGCCACGCGCGCCATCTTGGCGGTGAGCGCCGTCATCGCCTTGCGGCGACGGTCGGCATCATCCGCGTGCCCGGCGACATATCGTCCGAGCTTGTCGCGGAAGCTGTTGTCGCGCTGACGCGCGGCGATCTGTGCAGCCATCCAGAAGGTACGGCGCAGGCGGGCATTGCCGTATTTGGATAGCTTCGTGCGGCCCCGGAACATACCTGACTGGCAGGTCGCGAGGTCGAGACCGCAGAATTTAAGAAACTGGCGATGATGGCTGAAGCGGCGCAGGTCGCCAGCTTCGGCGAGAATGGTGAGCGCGTTGATCGGACCGATACCGGGAATCTTGCGCAACAGCTGGTAGTCGATGTGCTCGGCCAGCCTGGCATGGGCGAGTTGCTCGATCTCACCGCGCTGCTGGATGAGGCTGCGTCCCTGCGCGATGATCATGCGAAACATGGTGACGGCGATCGAGTCCTCCGGCACGGGCAGCGCAACGGACGAGCACGCCGTTTCATAGATATCGTTGATGAGGCGTGCCTTGGAAACCTTACGACCGATGAGCGGCCAGGCGGCAGCAGCAAAGGCCTCCCGGTCAAGGACGGTGATGCTGCCAGGTGTCGGGAAGCGCTCGATAAGCGCCAGGAACCAGTCCGATCGGCTGTTGCCGGCAAAATGAGCGATCTCGGGGAAGTAGAGCGGCAGATAGTGGGTCAGGATGCGATGCCAGGTCTGCGTCTTGGCCATGGAAATGACCTCATGCGTTTTCGACAGCTCCTGCAAGTCGTTGATACCGGCGGCGAGCGGATCGACATAGCGCTGGGTCGCACCGATCCGCAGCATATGCAGGATGACCTGGGCATCTTTCGGGTCGTTCTTGTCCCAGCCGTTGTGGAGCGCTTCGCGCGTTCGCGCCAAGGCGACCGACGAGACGAGCCGCAACTCGAATCCTGCGCTCAGCAGCCGATGCGCGAGCGTGCGATGATAATTGCCGGTCGCCTCGAACCCGACCACGACAGGTCGGCCTATGGCGGTGAGCTGCTCGACCAGTCCGTCATAGTCCACCTTGGTGGCCATCACCGTCAGACGTCGGCGTCGGCCGCCCTCCGGGCGCTCGATGAGCACCTCCTGCCGGTTCTTAGAGATATCGATAGCTACCAGCGCGGCGCCAGCAGGCGTAGAGATGAGCTTGGTCATGGTCGGTCGGCCTCCAAAGTGTTGTCTCGACAACCTCACTTTAGAGATCTGCTGGCCGACCATGGCTTCCCCTGATGGAGCCGGCGGCCGCTTCGCGGCCTTGTCTCCATCAGGGGCCTGGCGGCTCCCGAACCAATCCTTCCCAATGTGCTACGGGACCGAACTGACATCGAATGCGGTGCTCGCCTGGTCGGGCGATGTCGGCGTCGAGTGGCACTATATCGCGCCAGGCAAGCCGACGCAGAACGGGTTCGTCGAGAGTTTCAATGGCCGCATGCGCGACGAGCTTCTCAACGAAACGCTGTTCTTCACGGTTCGTCAGGCCCGCTCGATCCTCGCCAACTGGGTCGATGACTACAACACCGAGCGGCCGCACTCTTCGCTCGGCTATGCCGCACCGGCGGCGTTCGCCGCCGAACTCGAAAAGCAATGGGCGGGTTTAAACCCGCCCATTGCTTCAACCGCGCTCCTGCGCGACAACACCGGTCGGTCTCTGGTCGACGCTGGATGAAAGGCAGGGGTCACGTCACTCGGTCTCGACGATGGATCCGCCGACGCCGCCGACAAGAAGTGTAGCTCCAATCAGCGCCCGTGCGACCGTTTCGGCATCATGCTCGAAGAAGTCAGGAGCGATCGGCTGAGCTTTGGTCGCCGTGGTCAACCCGCTTTC
>DATEJC010000132.1:0-2830 GCA_035278345.1 Bradyrhizobium sp.
TTATTAGAACGCTTACAAAGTACAGATTAGAACCGCTTCAAATTCCGGATTTAGAATCTCTTTCATCTGGATCGATTCAAACGCGCTGTTGCCTCCATCGCATTGACCCGAATTTTCTCGCTCGATAGTCACCGATGCATCGAAAGTTCTTCGCGCTTCAAGCGCGCGAGCTCAAACGAAGTGATCAGCAGGGGCGTGTGGTGGGAAGAAAATCAGAACAAGACGCGCTTGGGCGCGCGACGGCAGCGGCCTTGCTCTCGGCGAGCTACGTTGCACTCGGACTTCTCGCGGCTCCCGGCAAGACCTACGCGCAATCGCAGCTTCCGCCGGTCTCGGTCTCGCCGCCTGAAGAGCAGAAGCGGCACGTCACCGGCACTTCGACCGCGCAGCGCGCGAGCCGTTCAACTCAGCGGCGCACGCAAACGTCGCACCGGCCGCAGACCGAGCCCGCCGCGCCGAAGTCATTCGGCCAGTCCCAGGAGGCGCGCACGGGCACCGTCGGTGTCTACAGCAACAGCACTTCGGTGGCGACCAAGACCAACACGCCGCTGGTCAACATCCCGCAGTCGGTCAACGTGGTGACCAAGGAATTCATTCGCGACCAGAACTTCCAGAGCGTCACTGAAATTACCCGCTACGTGCCTGGAGTCGCCATCCACCAGGGCGAGGGCAATCGTGACGAGCTCGTGATCCGCGGTGTCGACTCCAGCGCCAATTTCTTCGTCAACGGCTTTCGCGACGACGTTCAGTATTTCCGCGACCTCTACAACACGCAGAGCGTGGAGATCCTGAAGGGGCCGAGCGCACTGATCTTCGGCCGCGGCGCCGGCGGGGGTCTCGTCAACCGCACGCTCAAGGAAGCCGACGGCACGCGCATCTATGAGGCGACCGGCCAGGTCGGCTCCTGGAACGACAAGCGCGTGACGCTGGATGCAGGCCAGGCGGTGAACGAGAACGTCGCCGTGCGCTTCAATGCCATGTACGAGAACAGCGACACCTTCCGCGATTTCGGCCATCTCGAGCGCTATGGCATCAACCCGACGGTGACGCTCAAGCCGAGCGACGACACCAAGATCAAGCTCAGCTACGAATACTTCCACGACTTCCGCCTGGCCGATCGCGGCAATCCCTCGCAGGGATTGCCGGGTGGTGCGACACGTTTCAATCCGACGGCGCCGTTTGCACCGAACGGAGATCTCTCGACCTTCTTCGGCAGCCCGATCTACAACGCCGCCAAGGTCGAGGTGCAGACCGCCATGGCGGTGATCGAGCACGATTTCGGCAACGGCCTGACCGTGCGGAACGGCTCGATCTATGCCGACTACAACCGCGGTTACGGCAACGTCTATCCGGGCAGCGCTGTGACGCCGGACCAGACCCAGGTCACGCTCTCCGCCTACCAGAACTCCACGCCGCGCGAAAACGCCTTCAACCAGACGGACTTCACCTGGAAGACCGCGACCGGTCCTGTCTTGCACACGGTCGCTTTCGGCACGGAATTTGGGCGTCAGACCGGCTTGGGCCGCCGCGATTCCGGACAATTCGGCGGCGCTGCCAGCGTCACCGTCAATCCGTTCAATCCGACCTATTTCGGCCCCGTTACCTTCAATCACCTCGCCAGCGACGCCAACAGCAAGTATCGGCTCAATATCGAGTCGGGCTACGCGCAGGACCAGGTCGAAGTATTCCGCTGGCTGCAGTTGCTGGTCGGCGCACGCTACGACAATTTCGATCTGACGGCGCTCGATCTCAACTCCAATACGAGGCGCGGCAGGGTCGACGACTTCATCTCGCCGCGCGCCGCCGTGATCGTGAAGCCGATCGATTCCCTGTCGTTGTACACGGCCTGGAGCGTCTCGTACCTGCCGGCTTCGGGTGACCAGTTCAGTGCCCTGAACACGAGCACCTTGATTCTCGATCCACAACGCTTCGAGAACGCGGAAGTCGGCGCGAAATGGAACATCAATCCGAAGCTGCTGTTCACCGCTGCAGCATATCAGCTGCTCCGCGCCAACGTGCCGATCAACATCGGCGGCGGCGTGTCCATCCCGGGCGGTGCGCACGTCATCCACGGCTTCGAGACTGCGCTGACCGGCTATATCACGCCGGAATGGCAATCGGTGTTCGGCTATGCCTATACCGACGCGCGCATCGCAAAGGATGTGACGCAAAACGTCGTGCCGCCGATCGTCGCCGGCAACCGCGTCCAGCTCGTGCCCTACAACCAGTTCTCATGGTGGAACAAGTACCAGTTCAATCCGACCTGGGCGGCCGCGCTCGGCGTGATCTACTTCTCGGATTCCTTTGCAGGCTCCGACGACAGCGTGCGGCTGCCCGGCTTCGTCCGGTTCGACGCGGCCGTCTACGCCAAGATCGACGAGATGTGGCGCGTGCAGCTCAATGTGGAGAACATCTTCAACCAGGGCTATTGGGCGACGGCGGACGGCAACAACAACATCTCGCCGGGCCAGCCCCGCACGGTGCGCCTGACCGCCATCGCAAAATTCTGAGAGTAAGGGGGAAATCCCGAACGGAAGCGGGAACGGAAGAGGAAGTTTAGCCTCTATCAATGCCGATAACGTGAGCCGCGCTATAAGCGCTTCTTTTCGGCCTCGGAGCGTGGTACCCGGGGCCTGCGAGGATAGAAGGCATGTTTAGAACGGTTCTTAAATTGGCGGCCGTGGCGGCGATCATGCTGGCGTCGCCGGCGCTCGCGCAGCAACGTCCGGCTGCTCCGGCCTCTCCACCGGCGCCTGCTGTGGTTCAGCCCGCGGCCCAATCCGTCGCACCGGTGGCCGTTCAGGCTGCGCCGTCCCCGACCGCTTCCAGC
>DATEJC010000133.1:0-7933 GCA_035278345.1 Bradyrhizobium sp.
CTGCAGGTCGATCAACAAATTGATCACCTGCGCCTGGATCGAGACGTCGAGCGCGGAGACCGGCTCGTCGCAGACGATCAGCTCGGGCCCAAGCGCCAGCGCGCGGGCGATGCAGATGCGCTGGCGCTGGCCGCCGGAGAATTGATGCGGATAGTTCTTCATCTGGTCCGGCCGCAAGCCCACCTGCCGGAATAGCTCGGCGACGCGCGCCTGCCTTTCCTCGCCGCTCGCGAGCCCATGCACGCCGAGCGGTTCGCCGACGATGTCGCCCGCGGTCATGCGCGGATTCAGCGAGGCGAACGGATCCTGGAACACGATCTGCATCGAGCGGCGCACGGGACGCAGCTCGCTCTTGCTCAGCGGCGTGATGTCGGTGCCGTTGAGCTTGATGCTGCCGCTGGTCGGCTCCACCAGCCGCAGCACGGTTCGCGCCACGGTGGACTTGCCGCAGCCGGACTCGCCGACGAGACCCAGCGTTTCGCCGACGCCGACCGAGAAGCTCACGCCGTCCACCGCATGCACGGTCCCGACCTGCCGGCGCAGCACGCCGCCGCGCACCGCGTAATGCTTGACGAGGTCCTTTACCTCGAGCAGGGGGCGGGTCTCGCTCATGATGCCTTCGCCAGCTCTGCCGCGCGCCAGCAGGCGGCGCGATGGTGGCCGCCGAACTCCTGCAGCGGCGGATATTCTTCCCTGCAGCGCTCGATCGCGAGCGGGCAGCGCGGCGCAAAGGCGCAGCCTTGCGGCAGGTTGGTCAATGACGGCACCATGCCGGGAATCTCGGTCAGGCGGACATCCGTCTTTGCGCCGAGCGAGATCACGGCCGGCATCGAGGCCATCAGGCCGCGGGTATAGGGATGGCGCGGGTCGGCAAAGAGATCGTCGACGGAGGCTTCCTCGACCTTCTTGCCGGCATACATCACGATAACCCGCTGCGCGGTCTGCGCCACGACGCCGAGGTCGTGGGTGATCAGGATCAGCCCGGTGCCGAGTTCCTTCTGCAGATCGACGATCAGGGCGAGGATTTGCGCCTGGATGGTGACGTCGAGCGCGGTGGTCGGCTCGTCCGCGATCAGCAGCGCCGGGCGGCAGGCCAGTGCCATCGCGATCATGGCGCGCTGGCGCATGCCGCCGGAGAGTTGGTGCGGATATTCGCGCGCGCGGCGTTCTGCCTCCGGAATGCGCACCAGCCGCAGCATCTCGACCGCGCGAGCCCAGGCCTGCTTCGCCGTCATGTTCTGGTGCAGCCGCAACGCTTCGGTGATCTGGTCGCCGATCCGCATCACCGGGTTGAGCGAGGTCATCGGCTCCTGGAAGATCATCGACATCCGGTTGCCGCGGATGCCGCGCATCTCCTCCTCGTCGAGCGCGAGAAGGTCCTTGCCTTCCAGCACCACCGAGCCGCCGACGATCTTGCCGGGCGGGTCCGGCACCAGCCGCATGATGGACAGCGCGCTCACGCTCTTGCCGCAGCCGGATTCGCCGACGATCGCCAGCGTCTCGCCACGGCGAACGTTGAAGGAAACGTCGTCAACCGCCTTGAACAGTCCGGAATTGGTGAAGAATACCGTTTTCAGGTTCTTCACGTCGAGGATCACATCGTCGGTCTTGGTCCCGCTCATCAGCCGCGTTGCCTCGGGTCGAGGATGTCGCGTAAGGCATCGCCGAACAGATTGGTGCCGAACACCGCAAGACTGATTGCGACGCCGGGGAAGATGACCAGCCATGGCGCGGTACGGACGTACTCGGCCGCGGATTCCGAGAGCATGCGGCCCCATGAGGGATAGGGCTCGGGAATGCCGAGGCCGAGGAAGGAGAGGGAAGCCTCGGTCAGGATGGTCGAGCCGAGCTGCGCGGTGGCGAGCACGATGAGGGGCGCCAGCGTGTTCGGCAGCACATGGCGGATCGCGATCCGCGTCTCGCTCATGCCGATCGATTTGGCGGCTTCCACGAACGGCTGCTCGCGCAGCGCCAGCGTGTTGGCGCGGATCACGCGCGACACGGTCGGAATCAGCGGAATTGCGATAGCGACGATCACGTTCGGCAGCGACGGGCCGAGCGCCGCGGTCATGACCAGCGCCAGCACCAGCAGCGGCAGCGATTGCAGGATGTCGGTGACGCGCTGGAATACGAGATCGACCCAGCCGGAGAGATAGCCGGAGATCAGGCCGACGATCACGCCGAGCGTGGCGCCGAGCGCGGTGGAGCCGATGCCGACCGCGAGCGAAATGCGCGCGCCGTGGATGATGCGGGCCCAGACGTCGCGGCCGAAGGAATCCGTGCCGAGCCAGTGCGCGGCGCTCGGCGGCGCCAGCCGATGCGCGGAGTCCACGGTCAGCGGGTCGTAGCGCGAGATGAAATCGGCCGACAGCGCCGTCCACACGAACAGCACCATGATGATGAGGCCAAAGGTGCCGAGCACGTAGCGCCGCGCCAGGAAGGCCAGCCGCCGCCAGCCGTGGGTGGCGTGGGCGCCCGCGCGTCTCAGCTCGCTATCGTAATTGATGACGGCCAAGTTAGTCTCCAAACCGTATGCGCGGGTCGATCGCCGCATAGAGCAGGTCGACAATGAAATTGGTGAACACCACGACGACGGCGATGAACATCACGAGGTTCTGCACGATCGGATAATCGCGCCAGCGCAGTGCCTCTACCAGGAAGCGGGCGACGCCGGGGATGTTGAACACCGTTTCCGTCACGATCAGGCCGCCGATCAGGAATGCCGCCTCGATGCCGATCACGGTGATCACGGGCAGCACCGCATTCTTCAGCGCGTGGTGATAGTTGACGGAAGCTTCCGAGGCGCCCTTGGCGCGCGCGGTGCGGATATAGTCCTGGCGCAGGATTTCCAGCATCGAGGAGCGGGTGATGCGCATGGTCAGCGCCGCGCTGCGGAAGCCAACCGCCATCGCCGGCACGGCATAGATCGCGAGCGCCTCGGTCCAGGTCTTCGGGTTCGGGTTGAAGATCGGCATCGCGCCGAACATCGAGACCGACGCCATCAGGATCAACAGCCCGAGCCAGAACGAGGGCAGCGACAGCCCGCTCAGGCTGATGACGCGCAGCGTATAATCGAGCCTGGTGCCCTGGTGCACGGCGCTGATCACGCCGAGCGGAATGCCGATGGAGGCGGAGAACAGCAGCGCCAGGCCGGCGAGCCGGGCGGTGATCGGGATGCGCGGCAAGATCTCCTGCAACGCCGGCTTCTCGGAGACGTAGGAATAGCCGAGGTCGCCGTGCAGGAGCCCGCCGATCCAGTTGAAATACTGCACCACGATCGGCTGGCTGAGGCCGAGTTCCTTCTCGAGGTTGGCCTTGTCGGCGGGATCGACGAACCCTGCGGCGTCAAAAAGGATGTCGACGATGTTGCCGGGCACCACGCGCAGCAGCACGAAGATGATGACCGAGATCCCGAACAGGGTCACGAGCATCAAAGCGAGGCGTCGCACGATATAAGCAAACACCTGGCCTCTCCCTTCAGGATGGCGGCTACGCTACAGGGAACGCGCCTTACTTGTCCATCCAGACGTCTTCGTAACGATAGCCGTTGTAGGAGCTGTTGGACATCACCGTGATGTTCTTGACATAGGGCTGCCAGCACGTCCCCGTGCGGCTATGGAAGATGATAGGCCGCGCCACGTCCTCCTGCAGCTTCTTGTCGATCTCCCACACCAGCTTCTTGCGCTTGCTGACGTCCTTCTCTACCGACTGCTCGTCGAATAGCTTTTCGATCTCCTTGTTGCAATAGCCGGTATAGTTGCGCTCCGAGCCGCAAGAATAGTTCTCGTAGAAGGATTGGTCGGGATCATCGACGGCGTTGCCGGTCAGATTGAGGCCGAGCGAGTAGTCCTTGCGCGCCACCTTGGGGAACCATTGCGCGGTGTCGACGACGTCGAGCTCGGCGTCGATGTAGATGCTCTTGATCTGGTCGATCAAGATGATCGCGGGATCGCGGTAGACCGGGATGTTGCGCGTGGACACCTTGATGGAAAGATGCTTGTCGGGACCGTAACCCGCCTTCTGCATCAACTTGCGCGCTTCCTCGCGGTTCTTCTCCACGTTGGGCCCGTAACCCGGAATTGACTCCAGCATCTCCTTCGGCATCGCCCACAGACCTGCGGGCGCGGGCAGCATGGTTCCGCCGATGTCGCCCTGGCCTTCGAACTGGATCTGCACGAAAGCCTTGCGGTCGAGGGCGAGCGCCAGCGCGCGACGGACGTCGAGATTGTCGAACGGCGGGTTGGAGGAGTTGACGATGATGTTGGTGGAGACGTTGTTCGGTTCGACCACGCAAACCGCGTTGGGCGCCTGCGACTTGACATCCTTCAGCAGCGGGATCGAGACTTCCGTCGGGAAGGTCATGTCGAACTTGCCGGAGACGAAGCCGAGGATCGCGGTCGAGCGGTTCGGGATGATGGTGAATTCGATGCCGTCGAGATAGGGCAGGCCCTTCTTCCAGTAGTCGGGGTTCCTGGTCAGTTTGATCGATTCATTGGCCTTGAACTCGACGAACTTGAACGGCCCGGTGCCGATGGGCTTGGTGCGCATGTCGGCCGGCGAGACGTGGCAGGGATAGACGGGCGTGTAGCCGGAGGCGAGCAGCGACAGCAGGGACGGCTGCGGCCGCTTCAGGTTGAACGAGGCCTCATAGTCGCCGTTCGTGGTGACCTCGTTGACCTCGTTGTACCAGCTCTTGCGCGGGTTTTGCCGGAACTTCTGCTGCGATTTGCCCATCAGCATGTCGAAGGTGCATTTGACGTCGGCCGAGGTGAACGGCTTGCCGTCATGCCACTTGACGTCCTTGCGCAGCTTGAAGGTCAGCGTCTTGCCGTCGCCGCTCCAGGCCCAGCTCTCGGCGAGTTCCGGCCGCAGCGTCTCGGTGCTGTTCTGCGCAATGTGCTGGTCGAAGATCAGGAGATTGTTGAAAACCGGCATGAAGGGCACGTTGATCGAATAGGTTGCGCCTTCATGGATCGACGCGCTGCCCGGGCTGTCGCGGTGATACATGCGCAAAATGCCGCCCGATTTCGGCTCGCCGGCGAATGTAGGGTCCGGCAGCGCCAGCATCACCAATGCCGCAACGCCAAGCGCATGCACGCTCCGCATGTATTCCTCCCTTGAATAACTCGGTCTGTTGCCGATTGCCGCGGACGATAGCATGACGGCCGGAGCGGGCAACGGGCCAAGCCGCTGTTGTTCTTGCTACTTCCGCCTAATGCGCGCGACATTCCGCCGCCGGGAATTTTGCGAGGGAACCCGCGTTGTCACAATGCCGCATGCCGAAAACGCGGCGCACGCTGCCCTGCGCAAATCAGCCCATCGCGATCAGGCTCTTCCGGTCGCGCCGATCGGCGAGTTCGACCCGCCATGTCGCATATGCGAAGACTGCCCAGCTGAAATGGAAGATCACGCCGGCAAGCACCACCAGCGTGCCGGGGATCGGCCCGATCGCCGCCCGATCCCAGACTTCGGACAGCGTGGTCATGGGACCGGGATGGATCGCGAGCTTGCCGTAATAGGCGATCGCCTGGATGGCGAAGATCCAGCCATAGGTGCGGCGCAGCCTTCGTCCAATCGCGCGTGCAAAGCTGATGTGATAGCTCGGACGGCGGTAGTCGTTGGCGAGGAGCTCGGTCCAGGCCTCGCTGGGCACAAGGTCTTCGCCCCGCAGCATCGGCGCGTAGAAATCGGTTTCGAGCAGCCGCGCGCGGGCGCGCCAGACGTTGAAATAGCGGTAGCGGCGCGCTTCGAACACCAGGAAGACGGTGACGAGCAAGCCCACCAGCACCATCGGCAAGGGCGAAGCCTCGGCGCTGGCATAGGTGGCGGACAGCGCGATGCCGGTCGTAACCACTGCCCAATTGGTCGAGCTGTCGAGGCGCGTGCGCCACACGGTGCTGCGATAGACCTCGCCGCGATAGAGGTGGGCAAGTGCGCCGATCTCGGCGGCGGTGAATTCGAGCCTTCCGGCGGATCCTGATGTCGTCTCGCGCGGCTGGGTTGATGGCATGGCGTGCCTCCCGGCGAAGCTGGCTGACGGATTCACTATAGCGCACTGCCGCCTTGCCGGGCGAGACCGTTGCTGTTTCGCAGCGCGAGAAGGCGCTCAGACGATCTTTGAGGTCTTGTTGCCCCAATAACGGTCACGGAGCAGGCGCTTGTAGAGCTTGCCGGTCGGCAGCCGCGGCAGCTCGGCCTCGAAGTCGACCGAGCGCGGCACCTTCTGGCGCGCCAGCGACTGGCTGCAGAACGCGATCAGCTCCCGCGCCAGCTCGTCGCTGGGCTCGATGCCCGGCATCGGCTGCACCACCGCCTTCACCTCCTCGCCGAGATCGGCATTGGGCACGCCGAACACGGCGGCATCGGCGATCTTCGGGTGCGTGACCAGCAAATTCTCGCATTCTTGCGGATAGATGTTCACCCCGCCGGAGATGATCATGAATGTTGCGCGGTCGGTGAGATAGAGGAAATTGTCGTCATCGACATAGCCGACATCGCCGACCGTGCTCATGCTGCCGTCTTCCGACCGCGCCTCCCCGGTCTTGGCCGGATCGTTGAAATACTCGAACGGCGTCGCCGTCTTGAACCACACCGTGCCCGGCGTACCCTTCGGGCACGCTGTCATGTTCGCATCGAGGATATGCAGATCGCCGAGCAGCACGCGGCCGACCGTACCGCGATGCGCCAGCCATTCCTCGCTGTTGCAGGCGGTAAAGCCAAGGCCTTCGGTGGCGCCGTAATATTCGTGGATGATCGGCCCCCACCATTTGATCATGTCGTCCTTGACGGCGGCCGGGCAGGGCGCGGCGGCATGGATGGCGATCTCCAATGTGGAGAGGTCGTAATGCTTGCGCACCTCTTCGGGCAGTTTCAGCATGCGCGAGAACATGGTCGGCACCAGCTGCGTATGGGTGATGCCCCATTGCTGAACCAGCTGCAGATAGCGCTCGGGGTCAAAGCTCTCCATGATGACGACGGTGCCGCCGGCGCGAATGGTGAGGTTCACCGCCGCCTGCGGCGCGGAATGATAGAGCGGCGCCGGCGAGAGGTAGACCATGCCCTCGCGGTATTGCCAGAGCTTGTACAGGAAATCGAAGATCGGCAGGTTCTGCACCGGTGGCTGCTCCGGCAGCGGCCGCAGTATTCCCTTCGGCCGGCCGGTGGTGCCGGAGGAATAGAGCATCGCGGTGCCGAGGCTCTCATCCGCGATCGGCGTGCCCGGCAATCCGTTGGTCGCCGCCGCGAGGCCGACGATGCGCTCGCTTTCGCCTTCGCCGTCGGCGACGATGCAGAGCTCGACCTTCGGGCATTCCTTGATCGCCTCGCGCGCGATGTCGAGCTTCGCCTTCGATGTGATGAGGATGCGCGATTCGCTGTTGGTCAGGATGTAGGCGAGCTCGCCCGGTGTCAGGTAGGAGTTGACGCAGGTGTAGTAGAGGCCGGCGCGCTCGCCGGCGCCGCAGGCTTCGAGGTAGCGGCTGTTGTTCTCCATGAAGATCGAATAGTGGTCGAGCCGCTTCAGGCCATGCTTGCGGAACAGCTGCGCCAGCCGGTTGGAGCGCGCCTCGAGTTCGCGATAGGTTACGGCCTCGCCGGTTGAAGCCATGATGAAGGCCGGTTGCAGCGGACGCAGGTGAACATGCTTGCCGGTGTACATTTTGTCTCCAGTTTCCTAGGCGGCGGCGAGTAAAAGGATTTCACGGACCTGCGCCGGCCCGTCGATCTTTCGCGGATTGCGCGGCACCCAGGGCGTGCGCATCGCCTGCTCGGCGATCGCTTCGAAATGCTCGGGCCCGACGCGGACGTCCTGCAGGCTGCGCGGCATGCCAAGGCCGCGGATGAAGGTATCGAGCACGTCGCCGGCGTCCTTGCCGGGCTGCCCCATCGCTTCGGCGACCAGCGCCTGGCGTCCCGCATTGGCGGATTTGTTCCA
>DATEJC010000134.1:0-3661 GCA_035278345.1 Bradyrhizobium sp.
AGCATATCGACAGCGCGCAGAAGATCATCCGGATCGAGCAGTCCAAGGGCCGCAAGGACCGCAATGTCATGCTGTCGCCGGAGACGCTCGATCTGTTGCGCCAATGGTGGAAGGCGCGCTCGTCGCGTTACGATGCGCCAACACCGGGGGCGGAACGCTGGCTGTTTCCCGGCCGCAACCCGGTCGAGCCGCTGTCGGCCCGCCAGCTCTGCCGCGCCGTCCGTGCCACCGCCCAGGCCGCAGGGATCAAGAAGCGCGTGTCGCCACACACGCTGCGGCACAGCTTCGCCACGCACCTTCTCGAGCAAGATGTCGATATTCGCGTGATCCAAACGCTCCTCGAAGCAGAGACATACTGCCCGCCAACACCCGATAGAGGGGCGGATTTATTACCCGTTCCATCCCCGTTGCGGCGAGATTGTGCTCATTGTCAGGCAATACGCCTACCGTGGTACTGAGCTGGTCGTCATTCCGCAGCCCGACGGGTCGGTGGCCTGCATACCGGCGTGGATGACGCACGAATCGGCGGCGCATCATCAGCTTCGTGCCGAACCGCGGTTTTCGCTTGATCTCCTACGATCTGTGCGCTCCGAGATCAGCGCGCTCCTAGGCTTCCTTCAATCCGACTCAGGGATGGAGAAAGCCCGGAATGAAGCACAAAGGCGCAAGCATTCAGCCGGACCTGTTCGAGCAGGAGGAGCCGCGCACTTTGCCGTCCCTCTTACAGAAGGAACAACTGGCAATACTCTTAGAAGCCCTACTGCTCGAGATCGCCGTGGCGCTGGCGGCCAAGGAGGTTGGTGATGACCAAGATCACGGCTGATCATCTGGGCCGCAGCGCCTTTGTCTACATCCGCCAGTCGACGGCCGATCAGCTGCTGCACAATCTGGAGAGCCGCCGCCGTCAGTACGGGCTCGCCAATCGCGCCCGGCAGCTTGGCTGGACTACAGTCGAGGTCATCGACGATGATCTTGGCCGCTCCGGCGTTGGCATCAATCGGCCAGGCTTCGAGCGTCTGCTGGCCGCGATCTACGAAGGCCGCGTCGGTGCCGTATTCGCGATCGAAGCGTCGCGGCTGGCTCGTAACGGTCGCGACTGGCACACGCTAATTGAGTTCTGTGGACTTGTCGGGACCGTCATCGTAGACGAGGACGGGGTCTATGATCCGCGGCATCCCAATGATCGCCTGTTGCTCGGCGTGAAAGGCACCATGAGCGAGCTTGAACTGTCGCTCTTTCGTCAGCGCTCCCAGGAAGCGCTAAAGCAGAAAGCGCGCCGCGGTGCGTTGTTCCTGAGTGTAGCGGCAGGCTATGTGAGGGCCGGGCGCGACCGAGTCGAGAAGGATCCGGACCAGAGGGTGCAGGAAGCTCTGCGCCTGGTCTTTGCCAAGTTTGCCGAATTCCACAGCGTTCGTCAGGTGCACGTGTGGCTGCGAGATGAGGGCATTGCTTTGCCCGTCGCATGCCATAAGGCGGCGGAGGGGCGCAGCATTGCCTGGAGGCTGCCGCTCTACAACACCGTCCACAACATCCTGACCAACCCCGTCTATGCTGGTGCCTATGCTTTTGGCCGCACGATGAGCCAGGTGAGCGTCAAGGACGGCCGCAGGCGCGTCAAGCGCGGTTTGCGGCGCCCACAGTCGGACTGGGAGGTGCTGCTCAAGGATCAGCACGAAGGTTATATCACCTGGAGCGAGTTCGAGAGGAACCAGCATGTGATTGCGAACAACGCAACCGGCAAAGGCTCGGCGGTCACCGGAGCAGTACGGCGCGGAGAACTGCTTTTGGCGGGGCTTTTGCGCTGTGGTCATTGCGGCCGCAAGCTGTATGTGGGCTATGGCGGCAAGGCGGGGCGCTATTACTGCCAGGGCGCTCTCGTGAATCACGGCACTGCACGGTGCATCTCATTCGGCGGCTTGCGGGCTGATAATGCTGTCGGCACGCAAGTGCTGCGGGTGTTGAAGCCGCTCGGCATCGATGCCGCGGTCAAGGCGCTGTCGGCTCAGAACAGCGAGGTATCAGCCGCAGAAAGGCAGCTCGAACTGGCGTTGCGGGAGGCACACTTCTCGGCGGCGTATGCCCGGCGGCAATATGATGCTGTTGATCCCGCCAATCGTCTGGTGGCGAGCGAGCTCGAGCGCCGCTGGAATGAGGCATTGCAGGTCGTGCATCGGCTCGAAGGCGAGATTACCAAGCTCGAGGCGACGAAGCCGGCCCCTTTGGGGGAGGAAGAACGGCGGCAGCTGATGCAACTCGGTGCCGATCTGGAGCTCGCTTGGTCGCACCCGGCTGCGACGGCAGAAACACGCAAGAGGATCCTGCGCGCCGCATTGCACGAGATCGTCGTGCGCATCGAAGGCGGCTTCATTCAGATGGTCCTGCATTGGCAGGGCGGGGACCACACCGCACTGCACCTGAAGATGAATGGGGCCGGCAGGCATCGCTGGACGGTGCCTGAGGATACGTTATCGCTGATCCGCGAGCTGGCGCGCCTGATGCCCGACCAACAGATTGCGCGGCTCCTCAATCGCGCCGGCAAGCCGACCGGGCGCGGCAATGGCTGGACGAAAGCGCGCGTATGCTCGTTCCGCAGCCACCACGGCATTGCCGTCTATCGCCAAAGCGAGTGGACTGAGCGGGGCGAGATAACGCTTGAGGCGGCGGCGCGAATCATGGATGTGAGCATCATGACGGCGCTGCGCATGGTTCGCCGCGGCATCATCAAAGGGCGCCAGCTTTGCAGGGGCGCGCCGTGGGTAATCAAGGCAGAGGATCTGGCTGCGTATCGCGAGCAGAAACCACCGCGTCATTCGCTAACATCCAATCCTGCTCAGCAGAGCTTTCAATTTCAATGACATAGAAGGTACGCATTATGGCGCGTGTCCGCTCGGACACAAGAAGCTCGACACGACCGCGCTATACACCCGCGTCGCCATCAGCGCGATCGGCGAGGTGACGAGCCCGCTCGACCTCCTGCTGAAGATGCCCGGCTGACGCGCCGCCGTTGTCACGGCCGGCAGTCGAGGTGGCGGACATCTTCCGCGATCACGGGCCGGCATGGCGCATCGCCAATGCCGGCCATGTGAGCCTCGGCCAGCTGAAGGTCATGTCAGCCATTGAGAGCTGCCGCACGGCGGCCCTCGGCGGACATGTCGAGCGCTGCGAGGCGTGTGCCTTCACGCGCATTGCCTACAATTCCCGCCGCAATCGACACTGCCCGAAGTGCCAGGGTGCGGCAGCGAGAGAATGGCTGGCCGATCGCCAGGCCGAACTGCTGCCCGTGCCCTACTATCACGTGGTGTTTACGCTGCCGGCGCCAATCGCCGACATTGCCTACCAGAACAAGGCCGTGATCTATGGCATCCTGTTCAAAGCCGCGGCCGAGACGCTGATCACGATCGCCGCCGACCCAAAGCACCTCGGGGCGCGGATCGGCCTCACTGCGGTGCTGCACAGCTGGGGCGCAGCCCTCACCCACCACCCGCACGTCCACATCATCGTGCCGGGCGGCGGCATCTCGCTGGATGGGCAACGGTGGATCTCGTGCCGCCCCGGCTTCTTCCTTCCCATCGGCGTGCTCTCACGGCTGTTCCGGCGCCTGTTCCTGGAAAAGCTCACTGCCGCGTATCAAGCCCGGCGGCCGGCGTTCTTCGCCGAGCAA
>DATEJC010000135.1:0-2597 GCA_035278345.1 Bradyrhizobium sp.
GAGGAGCGCATGCGCGTCGGCTGCGGCTCGGCCACCATCGGCATGTTCGCCAAGCAATGGCACGGCAAGGTCGATGAAGTCGTTGTCGTCGATGACCACATCACCGGCGTGCTGTCGGAACATCAGGCCGGCAAGCTGCTCGATATCGCCGATACCGGGATCAAGATGAAAGGCAGGCGCTCGACGCCGGGTCGTTACTTCCAGGTTGCCGAGCCCGGCACGGGATGGGGCGGAACCGACATTTCCGATCCGCTCTCGGTGCTCGGGCCGTTCAACGCCAAGGAAGCGCGGCCGGGGCTCACCATGCTGATGGTGTCCACGACAGGCGAGCACTCCGGTTATTATGTGCTCGACGAGGCGCTGCGGCCAATCGAGACGGAGATGCCGCGCGACCTGCGGCTTTCGGTCGAGCGCATCCAGGAGAATTGCGAGCCGGCGCTGTGCACCGTCTTGTTCATGGCGGGTGCTGGCGGCTCCTTGCGCGCCGGCGTGACGGATAATCCGGTGCGCCTGACGCGCTCGGTGAAGGACGCGCTGACGCGGGTTACCAGCGGCGGCGCGCCTGTCTATGTCTGGCCTGGCGGCGGCATCACCTACATGGTCGACGTCACGCTGATGCCGGCCGGCGCATTCGGTTATGTGCCGACACCCGCGCTGGTCGCGCCGATCGAGTTCACGCTCAGGCTTGCCGACTACGCAGCGCTCGGCGGTCACATGGATTATGTGCGGCCGCTGTCGTCGCTCAGGGATAGCTCGGAAATCAGGCCAATGCCTTTCATTCCGGGGCGGCGCGCATGAAGAGGCTGCCGCAAATCGCGCTTCTCGCCGACGGCAAGCGGCTGCATTTGCAGGACGGTCCCATTGATTTGATCGTAGAGGCGAGCGGGCGCGAGGCAGATGTTCGCGCCGCATACGAGGCTGCGGCGAGGCGCTTCACGGGTCTGCTCGACGAGCTCTGTGCGGAACTGACGGAATTGCGCCGAGCGGCCGATGCAGAGAGAACTGCATTGAAGGGTGTCGTTGCGCGCCGCATGCATGAAGCCGTCGCACCCTTTGCGGCGGATTGCTTCATCACGCCGATGGCTGCGGTCGCCGGCAGCGTGGCCGAGGAAATCCTGAACGCGATGCTGGTCGCGGCGTCGCTCGATCGCGCCTATGTCAACAATGGC
This sequence comes from Bradyrhizobium sp., assembly GCA_035278345.1. Lineage (GTDB taxonomy): Bacteria > Pseudomonadota > Alphaproteobacteria > Rhizobiales > Xanthobacteraceae > Bradyrhizobium. The sequence continues at coordinate 1,170 of DATEJC010000135.1, forward strand.
GGCGACATCGCGTTGCATCTCACGGGCGGTGAGCAGTTTGCCGTGGGCTTTCTGGATCGCCCGGATGGGCATGGCGTGATGCGCACCATGACCGTCGAAGCCGATGATCCCGTCCGCGGCATCGCGACCAGCGGCCGTCACGGCCGCAGCTTTTCGCTCGGCATTGCCGATGCGGTCACCGTGCTGGCGAAGACGGCGTCGCAGGCCGATGCCGCTGCAACGATTATCGCCAATGCGGTCGATCTGCCCGGTCATCCCGCCGTGCTGCGCGTGCCGGCGAACGAGTTGCAGCCCGACAGCGATCTCGGCGATCGGCTCGTCACCCGCGATGTCGGCGCGTTGATGGAACATGAGATCGAGGCCGCTCTTGAAGCAGGCAGCCGCCGGGCGCGGCAGCTGCTGGCAGCCGGGCTGATCGAAGGCGCGGCATTGCGCCTCCTTGGCGAGACCGTGGTGGTGGGCGCAAGAGGGATGGCGGCGCCGCACCCGCTTCACAAAGCTCACATACAAGATGCGATCCATGCCTGACCGGGAAAGTTCGAGATGAGCGCGGTAATCAGAAAGATCGTCACCGTGGTCGAGGAGACCCATATCGAGATGGGCAGGACGATTGCGCCACCGACGCGGCGCGCGGCGGCGATCGCGGTGATCGAAAATCCCTTTGCCGGCCGTTACGTCGAGGATCTCTCGCCGCTGATTGCGATCGGCGAGGAACTCGGCGAATTGCTCTCTAAACGCGCGGTCGCCGCGCTCGGCATCGACGGCGCCAAGGCACACTCCTACGGCAAGGCCGCAGCGGTCGGCGAGAATGGCGAGCTGGAGCACGCCGCCGCGATTCTTCATCCCAAGATGGGCGCGCCGGTGCGCAAGGTTCTCTCCAAGGGCGCGGCGCTGATCCCGTCCTCGAAGAAGCGCAGCGGCCCCGGCACGACGCTCGACATTCCGCTCGGGCACAAGGACGCAGCCTTCGTGCGCAGTCATTTCGACGGCATGGAAGTGCAGGTCAACGACGCACCGCGCGCCAACGAGATCATGGTCGCGGTTGCCGTCACCGATTCCGGCCGGCCGCTCCCGCGCGTCGGCGGGCTGACCGTGGCGGAGATCAAGGGCGAAGACGGCTTACGATAGTCATTTACAAAAGCAGTGGAGGAGAAGGGATGCGACGGAGATATTTGCTGGGTGCTGCACTTGCGGTCGTACTTGCCGGCCTGTCCGGCAATGCCATGGCGCAGAGCGAGATCAAGATCGGCGAGATCAACAGCTACTCGCTGCTACCGGCTTTCACCGAGCCCTACCGCAAGGGCTGGCAGCTCGCGCTGGAAGAGGTCAACGCCGCAGGCGGCATCAACGGCAAGAAGCTGGTCGTCATCTCCAAGGACGACGGCGGCAAGCCGGCCGATGCGCAGACCGCCGCCAACGAGCTGGTGT
>DATEJC010000136.1:0-2525 GCA_035278345.1 Bradyrhizobium sp.
CCAGGTCTACGACCGCGAAGGCGAAAAGTGCCAGACGCCGCGCTGCGGAGGCACCATCCGTCGCTTCAACCAGAATGGCCGCTCGACCTTCTGGTGCCCGAAGTGCCAGAAGTAATCAAATGCAAACGCCAGTCCTCCAGACTCGGCGATTGATCCTGCGGCCGATGGCGCTATCGGATGCGCCCGCAATCCAGCGTCATTTCAACAATTGGAACATCATCCGCAATCTCGCGATGGTGGTGCCGTGGCCCTATCCCGACGACGGCGCCGAAAGCTTCATCAAGCGTGAGCTGGCCAAGATCGCGGCCGGCGAGGAGATCCATCATTGGGTTCTGGTGCTGCGCGCCTGTAGCGGCGAGGCGATCGGCAATATCAATTTCCGAGCCCAGGCGGATGGCCGCAAGGGCAATCGGGGCTTTTGGCTGGCGGAGCCCTGGTGGAAGCAGGGCCTGATGACTGAAGCCGTCGCGGCGGTGAACGACTTTGCCTTCCTGACGCTCGGTCTCGGCAGCTTCTACGTCTGCAACGTGGCGTCCAACATCGCCTCACGTCGGGTCAAGCAAAAGACCGGCGCCGAGTTCGTCGGTTACATCGAGCTTCCGCACCACAATGGCGAGTCCAAGTCCGAACAGTGGCTGGTGACGCGCGAAAGCTGGCTGGGACGTAATCGACCCGCCCCGTAATTGGCCAGTCCGAATGCCGCCTTAAGGAAAATCGCGACGGCTTGACCGCGCACGCAAGGCCGGGGAACATCGCTTCCATCGCTCCACAGAACGAGAAAAGCAATGGCGATGGGTGGAAATTGGCGCGACCGCGCGGCGACGGTCTTTCAATGCGAGAAGCAGCCGGCCTCTTCCAGTCGCGGCATGGTGGTGAGCAACCATCCGCTGGCATCAAGCGCAGGCGTGGAGATGCTGGCCGCGGGTGGCAATGCGGTGGACGCAGCCATTGCGACGCTGTTTGCACTCAGCGTGGTCGAGCCGATGATGGTCGGCATCATCGGTGGCGGCATGGCGCATATCCGGCTTGCCGACGGCAGCCATCGCTTCATCGACGGGCAGAGCACCGTGCCGTCAGCGGTGAGGCCCGACACCTACACTTCGAAGCCGGGCTCCGCGCACGACGTGTTCGACACGATCGGAGATGAAAATCTCAACGGGCCGAAGGCCGTCGCCGTTCCCGGTTCGCTAAAGGGGTGGTGCGAAACGCTGGCGCGGTTCGGCACCATGAGCCTTGCCGACGTGTTGCAGCCTGCGATCAAGCACGCTTCGCGCGGTTTCGCGGCGACACCATATTTGCACGAATGCATCAGCGACAGCGCGGCTGTGATGCTGAAGGACAAGCCGATCTCGGCGATCTACCTGCCCAAGGGCGTGCCGCTGAAGCCCGGCGAGCGCGTGGTGCAATCGGAATATGCGGAGACGCTGGCCTATATCGCGCAGCACGGTCCTGACGCGCTGTACAACGGCCTGCTCGGCAATGTCCTCGTCGACTACATGAAAGCCAATGGCGGCTTCATCGCGCATGAGGATCTCCGAACCTACAAGACCGTCGAGCGTCAGCCGATCCGCGCCGACTATCGCGGCTGGCAGATCATGGGCCCGCCGCCGCCAGCGGCTTCCGGCGTGCATATCGCGGAGATGCTGAACATCCTCGAAGGCTACGACATCACGTCGCTCGGTTTCGGCACCGCGCAGACCGTTCATTACCTTGCGGAAGTGATGAAGATCGCTTTTGCCGACCGCGCGGCCGCGAGCGGCGATCCCGCCTATATCAACGTGCCGGTGGAGCGGCTGACGTCGAAGGCCTATGCCGACGAGCGCCGCCGCGCCATCGACGACGCCAGGGCACAGGCCTGGGGTGCGGGCGTCGAGCAGCTCGAAAGCGCATACACCACCCACATGACGGCGGCAGACAGCTTCGGCAATGTGGTCGCGACCACGCAGACCATCAACAATTTGTTCGGCGCAAAAATTCTCATCCCCGGGCTCGGCACCATCGCGAACAATTACATGAATCTCTACGATCCCCGGCCGGGACATGCGCTGTCGCTGGCGCCGGGCAAGCGCGTCACCACCTCGATGTCGCCTGTCATGGCGCTACGCGATGGCAAGCTGCGCTACGCGCTGGGTCTTCCCGGAGGCAAACGCATCTTCCCGAGCGCGATGCAGGCGCTGCTCAATCTGATCGATCACGGCATGACGCTGCAGGAGGCAGTCGAGGCACCGCGGGTCTGGACCGAAGGCAATGCGCTGGAGGTCGAGCCGGCGGTGCCGGAGAGTGTCCGCGAGAAGCTGCGGGCGATGGGCCACAAGGTCGTCGCGATGTCCACGGTCGGCGGCGGCATGAACGCCATCGAATTCGACGAAGACGGCACACTGAGCGGTGCCGCCTGCTGGCGTGCCGATGGAACGCCGATCGGCATGTCCGGCGGCCTTGCGCGCGCCGGCGTACGGTTCGGCTTGCGGTGACTTCTCCCTCTCCCGCTCTTCGCGGGGTCGAGACGAGCGAAGCTCGTTCTTAGA
>DATEJC010000137.1:0-2228 GCA_035278345.1 Bradyrhizobium sp.
AAGCAAGTGATGAAGGCCTGCAGGCGCGCGGTAACCTGGGCAATGATGGTACCGGCGAGCGCGGCGCCCGCAGCCTCCGCGCGTTCGGCCGCCGCGGCGCCGTCGGCCAGCGCGCCGTCATGCACGCGCTCGATCACGGCGAGGAACAGCGCTTCCTTGGACTTGAAGTGATGATAGAGAGCCTGCCGCGTCAGCCCGGCGGCCTCCGCGGTCTCCTCGATCGAGGAACGGCGAAAGCCGTGCCGGCAAAACACCGTCATCGCGGCTTCCAGAATGCGGTCACGCGGGCCCATTTGACGATTTTGACATTTTAGGTCAAAACGTCAAATCACGGTTCTGCGAGTGCAATGACGGTCTTTGTTACTTCGCTCGACGGTTGTTCACTTCGCGCGATATGCCGCCAGAAACATCCGTACCGCGCTCTCGGCCACCTCGTTGATGCGCGAAGTCGAGGGCGCAGGTTCGGCCTGGAAGACGAAGGGCAGGAACAGGCCGGCCTGGCACACCATCATGAACTGCGAGGCGGCGAGGCGGCAGTCGGGGATCGCAAGATCGCCCGGCTTCACATGCGCCTCCAGATAGGCGGCGAGCCGCGTGATGTTCAGGTCCAGCACGTTCTCGTAATAGCGCCGGCCTACCTCCGGCATGCGCTCGGCGATCGCCATCACCGTGCGGATCGCCGAGCCGCCGCCGGGACGGCACAACACGGCGATATAGGCGCGTCCGAATTCGCGCAGCGTGGTCTCGGCGTCGCGTGAGGGGTCAAAATTGAAGGCGGTCTTGCCCTGTTCGATCTGCTCCTCCTCGAGGATCGCCTCGAACAGGCGGTACTTGTCGGCGAAGTAGACATAAAGGGTACCCTTGGAGACGCCGCAGGCGCGGGCGATCTCGCCCATGCTGGCGCCGTCAAAGCCGAGATCCATGAACACCTTGCGGGCGCCATCGAGGATCTGGCGGCGCTTGGCGCTCTCCTCTTCGCCGGAATTCGCATGGGCGTTGGGGTGGACTGCAACCATTGGTTTAGCTTCTGGGAAAAGATTCCGCGACTGCGAAGGCTCTAGGAGGGGTTTCGGCCTTATGGTTCCTCTCAAGATAGTTATATTGACCGAACCGTTCGGTCAATGGTAATTTGAGCACCAGCAACGTAGCGAAAGTCTGTCCGGGCTTTGGTCAGCGCGACGACACCGTTTGGAGGAGGCCGCAATGGCCGCGACGAGAGATCAGGCCGCCCGCGCGATCAGGCCCGAAGCCGACACCGCGCAGGGCGACACGTCCGGCCACGCGACCTCGGCTATTGGCGAACCGCTTCGCAGTCATGATGAGACCAGGCGTCAACCTGCTGACGCTCCGGGCGCGCCGCCCGGTGTGAGGCCCGGTGCGCCGGCTGCGGCGACCGCGCCGGACGCGCCGAAATCGGGCAAGCGCAAATTCATCGCCATGGGCATCATCGGCCTGCTTGCGCTCGCCGCGGCCAGCTACGCGGTCTATTTCGTCTTCATCGGCCGCTTCTACGTCTCGACCGACGACGCTTATGTGCGCGCCAACAACACCATGCTCGGCGCGCGCGTCGCCGGGCACATCACGGCAGTCGCCCCCGGCGACAACAGCATCGTGAAGAAGGGCGACGTCGTCTTCCGCATCGATGACGGCGACTATCGCATTGCCGTCGATTCCGCGCGCACCAGGATCGCGACCCAGCAGGCCACCATCGAGCGCATCGGCCGCCAGGTCACCGCGCTGGAAAGCGCGGTCGAGCAGTCCAAGGCGCAGCTGGTTTCGGCGGAAGCTGCCTTGAAGCGCGCCGGTCTCGATTTCGAGCGCCAGCAGCAGCTGTCCACCAAGGGCTTTGCCTCCCGCGCCACCTTCGAGGTCTCCGAGGCGAGCCGCGACCAGGGCGCGGCCGCGGTGCGATCAGCGCAGGCCGCCTATGACGCCGCGCGCGACAATGTCGAGGTGACCAAGGCGCAGCAGAACGAGGCGCGGGCGCAGCTTGCGGAATTGCAGACAGCGCTTGCGAAAGCCGAGCGCGATCTCGACTTCACCTTTGTGCGTGCGCCCGTCGACGGCCTGTTCTCCAACCGCCTCGTCAATGTCGGCGACATGATCCAGGCCGGTCAGCGGCTCGGCAACGTCGTGCCGCTCGACGAGGTCTTCATCGACGCCAACTACAAGGAGACACAGCTCAAGCGCATCCGTCCCGGCCAGCCGGTGACGATCAAGGTCGATGC
>DATEJC010000138.1:0-14203 GCA_035278345.1 Bradyrhizobium sp.
TGAGCGCGGCCTTGCCGAGCAGCAGCATGCCGCGCGCGTCGTTGTAGCGCTGGGTCAGCTCGCCAAGGCCGGCAAGCGCTTCCGGATCGCCATTCTCGCCCATGTCGGCGAGCATTGGTATGGCGAGTTCGCCCTCGTCGATCTCGTAGAGCAGTTGCGCCGCGCGGACGATCTCGAGCCGCTCCGGGCTGCGGCCGCGCGCGGAGGGCGCGCCGTTCAGATCGATCTGCGGCAGGCCAAGCTTGGCGCGGGCAAGCTGGCCGTAATAGCTGGTCGACTGCTCGGCGGCGCGGGTGAAGGCGGCGCGCGCTTCCTGGACGCGGCCGGCGGCCTCCGCGGCGCGGCCCTGCCAGTAGCCGGCGCGCGCCAGCGTCGTCGGGTTGACGCTGCCGACGCCGATCCGCGCGAAATGCTGCGAGGCGAGGCCGGGATCATTGAGGAAGCGCAGCGCGATCCAGCCGGCGGTGAATTCCTGCTCGGTCTTGTAGATGTCCTTGGACGGCAGCGCCGCATCGCGCGCGATCAGATAGGCGGTGCGGAACTCGTTGGTGTCGATCATCTTGCGCGCCAGCAGGCGCCGCTCGATCCACCATTCGTCGAGATTGTGCAGCCGGCCCGGATCCCTCGGCGCGCTCATCATCAGCTGCGCGGCCTCCGCGAATTTCTCGTCGCGGCGGTACATCTGGATCTTGGCGAAGAGATAGCCGGGATCGGAGTGCAGCTCGCGCGGCACGGCATCCAGCAGGGCTTTGAGGTTGCCGCCCTTGCGGTTGGCGGCGGCGCGCGCCTTTGCGAGCGCAAGGTGGCCGGAGCCGAGCCGCTTGGCGGCGCGCATGCCGGCTGCCTCGTTCTCGGTGCCGTAGAGCAGGGTGTCCATCCGCGCCTTGTGGTCGCCCGCGGTGAGGAACGCGCCGAACATGTCGAGCGCGTTGCTTTCGGTGTCTTCCGACATCGGATCGTTGCGCCAGGCCTGCCGCACCAGCCGCTCGGCATTGGTGCGGTCGCCGCGGGCGATCATCGCCTTGGCCAGCGCCAGCCGGCCTTTCGCGGAGATTGGGGATTCGTTCTCGAACCACGACCAGATCGCGGCGTCCTCGCGCTTGTCGTCCCAGAGCGCGGCCTCGAGGCGCCGGCGCAGGAAGCTCTGCGAGGGCCAGCTCGGATTGGCCGACAGGAAGGCGCGGTAGCGCTCGACGGTGACGTTGTTGTTGTCGCTGCGCAGGATCAGCCACTCGCCGAGTTTGCGCGCCAGCGGATCGGAGATCGCGGCTTCCGCCTGCGTGGCATCATCCGCCCTGCGTTTGCGCAGGAGCTCGATGACGTTCTCCAGCGCGTCCTTGTCGGCCTGCGAGGTGCTCGAGGTTGCGGCGACCGCGGCGGGTGTCACCGGTTTGCGCGTGGCCACCGATGGCGCGCGGGGCGGCGGCCCCAGGGGAGCGGTAGCCGGCGCGTAGGCGAGCTGAAGCGGGCCGGCTGAAGCGGTCTTTTGCGTATGCTTGTCGGTTTGCCTGGACGCCGCGGGCGCCATGGTTGCGGTCGTCGCAGGAACGACATGGCGCGCGATCGGCCGCGGTTTCGGCAGCGGGACCTTTGGCGCAGCATCGGCCGGAATAGAGAACGCTACGGCCAGCGCAACGCACGTCGCCAAGGCAGTGGATCGCAACGCTGCTGCGCGCGCGGTTCGGGTCACGGCGTTCCTTCGCGGCGAATCGTTCAAGTTGACGAGCCCCAAGTCCTATCCCAAGTCCTATTTGATTGAATATGTGGACAAAATACTAACAGACCCCTGTGAGGCCACCGCTCTCTGCGCCAATACCGCGGCAAAATAGCGGCTGAGGGCGATGGAACAGGGCCAGTGCGGCCCTTTCGCGGCGACTTCAGACCCGATATGAATTGCCTTTCAGGTTCACCTGCCGCGCGCAAGTTTCGGAGGAAGTCCATGGCAGCCAAGACAAAATTCAAGGGGTCGTTCACCGCTCTGGTCACGCCCTTCAAGAATGGCTCGCTCGATGAGGCCGCATTCCGCTCGCTGGTGAACTGGCAGATCTCCGAGGGCACCCACGGCCTGGTGCCGGTCGGCACGACCGGCGAGAGCCCGACGCTCAGCCATGACGAGCACAAGCGCGTGGTCGAATGGTGCATCGAAGAGGCCAAGGGCCGCGTGCCCGTGATCGCCGGCGCCGGCTCCAACTCGACCAAGGAAGCGGTCGAGCTGTCGCAGCACGCCGAGAAGGCGGGCGCCAACGCCGTCTTGATCGTCACGCCCTACTACAACAAGCCCACGCAAGAGGGCATGTATCAGCACTTCAAGGCGATCAACGACGCCATCAACATCCCGATCATCATCTACAACATCCCGCCGCGCTCGGTGATCGACATGTCCGTCGACACCATGAAGCGGCTGTTCGAGCTGAAGAACATCGCCGGCGTCAAGGACGCCACCGCCAGCATGGTGCGGGTCTCGCAGCAGCGCGCCGCAATGGGCGAGGATTTCAACCAGCTCTCCGGCGAGGACGCCACCATCATCGGCTACACGGCCCATGGCGGCCACGGCTGCATCTCGGTCACGTCAAACGTTGCGCCGCGGTTGTGCTCCGAGTTCCACACCGCCTGGCAGAAGGGCGACGTCACCACCGCGCTGAAGATTCACGACAAGCTGATGCCGCTGCACATGAACCTGTTCATGGAAACCAGCCCGGCTCCGATCAAATATGCGATGTCGCTGCTCGGCAAGATGGACGAGAAGCTGCGTCTGCCCATGGTGCCGGTGCAGGAATCGACGCGCGCCGCCGTGCGCAGCGCCATGGTGCATGCCGGCCTGATCAACTAAGCGTTTCAAGCGAAGTGGGCACCGGTTCGCGCGAAGAAAACGCGTCAAAATCAAGAACCGTCCGCCGCGCTCCGCACGCCCATTAACCCACCGTCGCAGGGGAGGACTTCGCCATGCTGAAGGAATTCAAGGAATTTGCGATGAAGGGCAATGTGGTCGACCTTGCGGTCGGCGTCATCATTGGTGCGGCCTTCGGCGCCATCGTCAATTCGCTCGTCGGCGACGTCATCATGCCCATGATCGGCGCCATTACCGGCGGGCTCGACTTCTCGAACTATTTCACCCCGCTCGCCAAATCGGTCACCGCCAGCAACCTCGCGGATGCCAAAAAGCAGGGCGCCGTGCTGGCCTGGGGCAACTTCCTCACCCTTACCCTCAACTTTCTGATCGTCGCCTTCGTGCTGTTCATCGTCATCCGCCTCATGAACCAGCTCAAGCGCAAGGAAGAGGCAGCGCCGGCGCCGGCGAAGCCGAGCCGCGAGGTCGAGCTGCTGACCGAGATCCGCGATCTCCTGAAAAAGAACTAGTGCCGCCGATTTGAGGTTCCTACAGTATTTGCCGCGGGTTCGCGTAGGAACCTCAAATCGAAAAGCGGCACTAGCAATCATGAATCCGCTAGTGCCCTTTGTCTTCCGAAGTTCGTATAAGGGGCCCCGCAATCACTGTACGCACTTCGGAAGAGGGCACTAGCTGTGGCCGACAAGAACGAACGCCCGATCAAGGTCGTCGCCGAAAATCGCAAGGCCCGCTTCAACTATGCGATCGAGGACACGGTCGAGGCCGGCCTTGCGCTGACCGGCACGGAGGTGAAATCGATCCGCAGCGGCAAGAGCACGATCGCGGAATCCTATGCCGATTCCAAGGACGGCGAGCTCTGGCTGATCAACGCCAACATCCCGGAATATCTGCAAGGCAATCGCTTCAATCACGAGCCGAAGCGGCCGCGAAAGCTGCTCCTGCACCGCAAACAGATCAACAAGCTGTTGGGCGCGGTGGATCGCGAAGGCATGACACTGATCCCGCTAAAACTCTATTTCAACGAACGCGGGCGGGCGAAGCTGCTGCTGGCGATCGCCAAGGGCAAGAAGCTGCACGACAAGCGCGAGACCGTGAAGAAGCGCGACTGGGGCCGCGAAAAGGGCCGGCTCATGAGAGCGCGGGGGTGAACCAGGCGAGGGTGTCGCCAAGCGTCATTACGAGCGAAGCGAAGCAATCCATGGTGCCACGGAAAGATGGATTGTTTCGTCGCATTCGCTCCTCGCAATGACGGCGGATGGAGAACGGCAAGATGAACCAGAAGAACCTGCTTGAAGTCGACTGGAGCAAGATCCCGGCGCCGACGGATGATGGCGGCGCGGCGCATCTGAAGGGCACGAAAATTCCTTCCGTCACGCTGCGCGCCACCGACGACACCGCGGTGGACCTGTCGCAACTCGCCGGCCGCACCGTCGTGTTCGCCTATCCCCGCACCGGCGAGCCCGGCAAGGTCAGCCTGGTCGACGACTGGGACATGATCCCGGGCGCCCGCGGCTGCACGCCGCAGACCTGCTCGTTCCGCGATCTCTTTGCCGAGCTGAAGGGAGCCGGAGCAAAGCAGGTGTTCGGCCTGTCGACGCAGAGCAACGAATACCAGGCCGAGATGGCTTCGCGGCTCCATCTGCCATTCCCCGTGCTGTCGGACGAGAAGCTGAAGCTGACCGAGGCGCTGCAGCTGCCGACCATGGAAGTGGCTGATCTTACGCTGATCAAGCGGCTCGCGCTGATCATCGACGACGGCCGCATCACCCACGTCTTCTATCCGGTGTTCCCGCCGGACCGGAACGCGGGCGACGTGCTGGAATGGCTGAAGGAAAATCCGGCCTAGCCCAAATCCTTCCGCACCCGCGCAAAGACATCGCGGAACATCTTTGGCGTCAGCACGCCCGTGTTCGTGTTGTAGCGCGAGCAGTGATAGCTGTCGTAGAGGCGGATCTTGCCGGCGCCATGCACAGCGCCGTGCCCAAACGGGGCGGCGGAGGCTTTCAGCCCCAGCGCCTTCACCGTCGAATCATGCGCGATCCGCCCGAGCAGCACGATCGAGGTGAGCTTCGGCATCGTCGCCATGGTGGCGGCCAAAAACGTCCGGCAGGTGTTGATCTCAATCGGGAGCGGCTTGTTCTGCGGCGGCACGCAGCGCACGGCGTTGCTGATGCGGCAATCGACCAACGCCAGCCCGTCATCCGGCCGCGCCTGGTAGACGCCCCTGGCAAAGCCGTAGTCCAGCAGCGTCGCGTAGAGGAGGTCGCCGGCATAGTCGCCGGTGAAGGGCCGTCCGGTGCGGTTGGCGCCCTGCAACCCCGGCGCGAGTCCGACAATCAGGACTCGCGCATTCGGATCGCCGAAGGAGGCGACCGGCGCGTTGTGCCAATCCGGCTCGCGCGTTCGCGTCTCGGCGCGGAACGCCGCCAGCCGCGGGCAGAGCGGACAGTTTTGGTCGGGTTCGGTCGGGGAGAGGCCGGGGCTACTCGTCGAAATCGTCGTCACCGGCTCCACGGGGCGCCATGGTGGTCGCGCGCTGCAGGAACTGCGGCGCGTGGTGACGCGCTTCGCCATGGCGCTCGCCGCCGCGCTCGCGCGGGGCAGGGCGTTCGGACGGATCGCGGCCCAGCTTGGACTGCAATTCGACGAGGTCGGTGAAGACGTCGGCCTGACGGCGCAGCTCGTCGGCGATCATCGGCGGCTGGCTGGCGATGGTGGAGATCACGGTCACACGCACGCCGCGGCGCTGCACGGCTTCCACCAGCGAGCGGAAATCGCCGTCGCCGGAGAACAGCACCATCTGGTCGATGTGCTCAGCGAGCTCCATGGCGTCGACTGCAAGCTCGATATCCATGTTGCCCTTGACCTTGCGGCGGCCGGAGGCGTCGATGAACTCTTTGGTTGCCTTGGTGACGACGGTGTAGCCGTTGTAGTCGAGCCAGTCGATCAGCGGGCGAATCGAGGAGTATTCCTGATCCTCGATGATGGCGGTGTAGTAGAAAGCGCGGAGCAGTGTGCCGCGGCCCTGGAATTCCTTGAGCAGGCGCTTGTAGTCGATATCGAAGCCGAGCGTCTTTGCCGTGGCATAAAGGTTGGCGCCATCGATGAAGAGCGCGATCTTGTTGGAAACAGGTGTCGACATCAAAAGCCTTCTCGCTTGGTAGTTGTTAACGCGTTTTAGCGCAGCTGCAAAGAGCCGCGCTCAGTTTTCACGCCTGGCTGCCTAAAGTTCGGTGAATCTGTCCCGCCGCTAGTCACCACTGCAATTGTGGTACGGCGAGGGCAAAAAACCTAGACTTTTGACACTGCAATGTAGTGTTTTTTGTCTTGTCCTGGACGGCAACCTTGGCCACGTCGCGGGACGCTCCGGCCCTTCTGGCCCCAGCGATGGGTTAGCAGAATGGGGCAGCGAACGCCAAATCACAATTTGGTCTTGCGTATTCCTACTGAGGCCTATAACTAACCCCGAACAATCAGCAATTTAGGCCCCATTTTAACGGAGCGACAGCAGATGGCGCGCGTCACCGTGGAAGACTGCATTGACAAGGTGGACAACCGGTTCGACCTGGTTCTGCTCGCCGCACATCGCGCGCGCATGATCTCGTCTGGCTCGCAGCTCACCGTCGATCGCGACAACGACAAGAACCCGGTCGTGTCGCTACGGGAAATCGCCGAATCATCGATATCCCCCGAAGATTTGAAGGAAGAGCTGGTTCATTCCCTGCAGAAGTTCGTCGAGGTCGACGAGCCCGAGCCCGACACCGTGCCGCTGATCGGCTCGGCCGGCGCCAGCGTCGATGCCGACGACACCGAGGTCGCCGTCGAGCGCATGACCGAAGAGGAATTGCTGAAGGGCCTCGAGGGCCTGGCGCCCCCGGAGGAGCAGCCGGAAGAAGACGAGTAGAACCTGCCGTCGCACTGCAATCTGAAAAAAGGCCCGAACAATTTTGTTCGGGCCTTTGCTTTTGTTGACATTTTTTTGGTTAGGATGCGTTCTTACCACGGCGGTCGAGCCATTTATGCCCGATTTGGTGCATTCCGGCTCGAACCGCACATGACGATTGTGCAGCACGGCGAATCGAATGGCGTTTTGGCGTCGCAGTTCACGGCAGATGCAGGCCGCGACCGAGCAGGTCGCGGTGGCGCCGGCGACTGCCCCCGGCCGTCCGGCCAAGCCGCGCGCTGGCATCATGCGGCAATATGACTTGGTTGAGAAGGTTCGGTCCTACAACCCGGATACCAACGAGGACCTGCTCAACCGTGCCTATGTCTATGCGATGAAGGCGCATGGCGCCCAGACCCGCGCTTCCGGCGATCCCTATTTCTCTCACCCGCTCGAGGTCGCGGCGATTCTGACCGGCCTCAAGCTCGACGACGCCACCATCGTCGCAGCCCTCCTGCACGACACCATCGAGGACACCGAGGCGACACGCGCCGAGATCGACCAGGTCTTCGGCCACGAGATCGGTGCGCTGGTCGAGGGCCTGACCAAGCTGAAGCGGCTGGAGCTGGTCTCGCGCGAGGCCAAGCAGGCGGAAAACCTGCGCAAGCTTTTGCTGGCGATCGCCGACGATGTCCGCGTGCTCCTGATCAAGCTCGCCGACCGCCTGCACAACATGCGCACGCTGGAGTTCGTGCCGCCGGCCTCGCGCCGCCGCATCGCGGAGGAAACCCTCGACATCTATGCGCCGCTGGCGGGGCGCATGGGCATGCAGGAAATGCGCGAGGAACTGGAGGACCTTTCCTTCCGCTCCCTCGACCCCGAGGCCTATGCGGTGGTCAAGCAGCGCCTCGATGCGCTGGCCGAGAAGAACCGCAATCTGATCGGGGAGATCGAAAGCCAGCTGGTCAAGAATTTGCAGAAGAACGGCGTCGTCGCCCATGTCTATGGCCGGCGCAAGAAGCCGTTTTCGATCTGGACAAAAATGGAGCGCAAGTCGGTCGGCTTCGAGCAATTGTCCGACATCTTCGGCTTCCGCGTCGTGCTCGATTCGCTGGAGGCTTGCTACCGCGCGCTCGGTGTCGTGCATACCACCTGGCCCGTGGTGCCCGGCCGCTTCAAGGACTACATCTCGACCCCGAAGCAGAACGACTACCGCTCGATCCACACCACCGTCATCGGTCCCGGCAACCAGCGCGTCGAGCTGCAGATCCGCACCGAGGAGATGGACCAGATCGCCGAATTCGGCATCGCCGCGCATGCATTTTACAAAGACGGCATCGGCTCGCCGACCGAGCTCCTGAAGCGCGAATCCAATGCCTTCGCCTGGCTGCGCCACACCGTCGGCATTCTGTCGGAAAGCGCCAATCCGGAGGAATTTCTCGAGCACACCAAGCTGGAGCTGTTCCACGATCAGGTGTTCTGCTTCACTCCGCGCGGCAAGCTGATCGCGCTGCCGCGCCATGCCAATGTGATCGACTTCGCCTACGCGGTGCATACCGACGTCGGCAACAGCGCGGTCGGCTGCAAGATCAACGGCAAATTCGCGCCGCTGTCGTCGGAGCTGCAGAACGGCGACGAGGTGGAGGTGCTGACCTCGGAAGCGCAGTCGGCGCCGCCATCGGCATGGGAGACGCTGGCGGTGACGGGCAGGGCGCGCGCCGCGATCCGCCGCGCCACCCGCACCGCGGTGCGCGACCAGTATGCCGGGCTCGGCCGGCGCATCATCGAGCGCCTGTTTCACCGCGCCAAGATCGATTACGCCGACGACAAGCTGAAGGGCGCCCTGCCGCGGCTGGCGCGTACGTCCATTGAGGATGTCATGGCCTCGGTCGGCCGCGGCGAGCTGAAAGCATCCGACGTCGCCCGCGCGATGTATCCCGACTACAAGGAAGAGCGGGTCGCGCGCTACGGCGTCAAGAAGGGCCTGGCCGAGAAGCTGAAGGCGGCGCCGCCGCACCACCCCGCGCGCTCTACCGCGGTGATTCCGGTCGGCGGCACCGGCAAGGCCAATCTGCCGATCAAGTTCGCGCCGAATGGCGGCGCGGTGCCCGGCGATCGCATCGTCGGCATCATCACGCCGGGCGATGGCATCACGATCTATCCGATCCAGGCGCCGGCGCTCAAGGATTTCGAGGACGAGCCGGAGCGCTGGCTTGACGTGCGCTGGGATATCGACGAGACCACGCCGCAGCGTTTTCCGGCGCGTATCCGTGTCGACAACGTCAACGAGCCCGGCAGCCTCGCCCAGGTCGCGACCGTCATTGCCGAGCACGACGGCAATATCGACAACATCAGCATGTCGCGCCGCTCGCCCGATTTCACCGAGCTCACCATCGACCTCGAGGTCTATGACCTCAAGCATCTCAGTGCAATTATCGCGCAACTCCGTGCAAAGGCGGTTGTCGCGCGGGTCGAGCGCGTCAACGGATAGCTTTTTCCGCATGGTAGACCCTCATGGTGAGGAGGCGCCCTTGCGCCGTCTCGAACCATAAGGCCACATAGGGGCCCGCATCCATCGAGACGCCGCTTCGCGGCTCCTCGGGATGAGGGATCGTCCACCGGATTTGTTGCGAGCCTGCCATGCCCAAAGCCCCGCCGCTTCGCCTTGGCGTCAATGTCGATCACGTTGCGACCCTGCGCAATGCGCGTGGGGGGCAGCGCCCCGATCCTGTACGCGCGGCGCTTGCCGCCATCGAAGCCGGCGCCGACGGCATCACCGCGCATCTGCGTGAGGACCGCCGCCACATCCGCGACGAAGACATGGCGCGGCTGAAGGCCGAAATTTCGAAGCCGCTGAATTTCGAGATGGCCGCGACCGCCGACATGCTGCGCATCTCGCTCGCGACCGAGCCGCACGCAGTATGCCTGGTGCCGGAGCGGCGCGAGGAACTCACCACCGAGGGCGGGCTCGACGTCGCCGGCCAGCACAATGTGCTGCAGCCCTTCATCGCAAAGCTCAACGATGCCGGCATCCGCGTCTCGCTGTTCATCGCCGCCGATCCGCGCCAGATCGAGATGGCGGCAAAGCTGCGCGCGCCCGTGATCGAGATCCACACCGGCGCCTGGTGCGACGCCGTCGTCGATGGCCACACCGCCAAGGCCGAAGCCGAATGGCAGCGCATCAAGGCCGGCGCAAAGCTCGCGCGCGCCGCGGGGCTGGAGGTGCATGCCGGCCACGGGCTCGACTATGCGACAGCGGAAACCATCGCGGCGCTGCCCGAAATCGTCGAGCTCAACATCGGCTATTACATGATCGGTGAAGCGATCTTCGTCGGTATCGGCGAGACCGTCCGGCAAATGCGCGCGGCGATGGCGCGCGGGCGGCAAAAGCTGGAAAGCGCGGCATGATCATCGGCATCGGTTCCGACCTGATCGACATCACCCGAGTCGCCAAGGTGATCGAGCGCCATGGCGACCGCTTCCTCGACCGCATCTTCACCGATGTCGAGCGCGCCAAGGCGGAGCGGCGCGCCAAGAGCGAGAAGATGGTGGTCGCCACCTATGCCAAGCGCTTTGCCGCCAAGGAGGCTTGTTCCAAGGCGCTGGGAACCGGGATCCGGCGCGGGGTGTGGTGGCGCGACATGGGGGTGGTGAACCTGCCGGGCGGCCGGCCGACCATGGAACTGACCGGCGGGGCGCTGGCCCGCTTGCAGGCCCTGACCCCGCAGGGGCTGGAGGCGCGGATCGACCTTTCCATCACCGACGATTGGCCGCTGGCGCAGGCCTTCGTCATAATTTCGGCGGTCGCTCCCGGCTAATCCTGACGCCCTGCAGGACGAATCGCTGCCGGGCTGGTTCAAAACTAAAAATCATTGTGATATCAATGTATTATGAAGTTTTGTTCCCGGTCTTGATTGCGCGCCTGCGAACAACCGTCTAAAACGCCGCAGGCAAGCCAAGTCGAGCGAGGAGCAGCTTCCGGTTCGCGCCGGAATTCGTTCTCAAACACAGAAATAGAGAGCATTTTCTTCGGGCGGGACGGACAACCGATTCGCCCAAGGAGAACGTTCTGCCAGCGCGCAGGGCCGCGAGCGGAAATTGGAAAGCAATGAGCGTGACGTCAGGGACTAAATCAGAGAGCGGATTTGGCGAAACCGTCCGCGTCGTCATCCATGCCCTGTTGATCGCGCTGGTGATCCGCACCTTCCTGTTCCAGCCCTTCAACATCCCCTCGGGATCGATGAAGGCGACGCTGCTGGTCGGCGACTATTTGTTCGTCTCGAAATTCTCCTACGGCTACAGCCATTACTCGATCCCGCTCTCGCCGCCGCTGTTCTCCGGCCGCATCTTCGGCTCGGAGCCCGCCCGCGGCGACATCGTCGTATTCCGTCTACCGAAGGACGACTCCACCGACTACATCAAACGCGTGATCGGCCTGCCCGGCGACCGCATCCAGATGAAGGAGGGGCTGCTCTACATCAACGACGTGCCGGTCAAGCGCGAGCGGCTTTCCGATTTCGTCGGCGAGGATCCCTGCGGCTCCGACGCCACTGCCCGCGTCAAGCGCTGGCGGGAGACCCTGCCGAACGGCGTCAGCTACGAGACGCTCGATTGCGTCGACGTCGGCTTCTACGACAACACCAACGTCTACACCGTGCCGGCCGGCCATTTCTTTATGATGGGCGACAACCGCGACAACTCGACCGACAGCCGCGTGCTGTCGGCGGTCGGCTACGTGCCGTTCGAGAACATCATCGGCCGCGCCCAGATGATCTTCTTCTCGATTGCCGAGGGCGAACACGCCTGGATGTTCTGGCGCTGGCCGACGGCCGTGCGCTGGAATCGGCTCTTCTCCATCGTGCGATGATCGACGATACGCCCGCCATCCAGACCACGAAGAAATCCGGCGACGCCGGCCAGCAGCCCGACGCCGCGCCCGATTCTGCGCCCAACAAGGAGCCGGCGCCGAAGAAGAAACAGAGTTCCAGCGCGAAGAAGACGGCGGCGCTGAACTCGCTCGAGGCCCGCATCGGGCATAAATTCGCCAAGCGCGCCGGGCTCGTCACCGCGCTCACGCATGTCTCGGCGCTCAATCAAGCCAAGCGCAACCGCGCCGACAGCTACCAGCGCATGGAATTCCTCGGCGACCACGTGCTCGGCCTCGTCATATCCGACATGCTCTACAAGGCGTTCCCGAAAGCCGATGAAGGTGAATTGTCCAAGCGCCTCGCCGACCTCGTGCGCCGGGAGACCTGCGCGGAGGTGGCACGCTCGCTCGGGCTTGGCGAGGACATCAAGCTCGGCGCGGTCGGCAATGCCGCGGCCGCAGCGCGCCTGCGCGAATCCGTGCTTGGCGACATTTGCGAGGCCGTGATCGGCGCAATTTATCTCGACGGCGGCCATCCCGCCGCGGCCGCTTTCGTCGAGCGGCACTGGACCGAGCGGATGCACAAGAACCGCCGCCCGATGCGCGACGCCAAGACTGCGCTGCAGGAATGGGCGCAGTCCAAGGCGCTGCCGACGCCAGTTTACCGCGAGATCGAGCGCACCGGCCCGCACCACGATCCGCATTTCCGCGTTGCCGTCACGTTGCCAGGTCTGGAGCCCGCCGAGGGCGTCGGCGGCAACAAGCGCGCGGCGGAAAAGAACGCGGCGCTGGCGATGCTCGCCCGCGAAGTCGGCGGCAAATATGAAGGCTGAGGAGACGGCGGCGGCCGCGACGCGCTGCGGCTTTGTCGCCTTGATCGGCGCGCCCAATGTCGGCAAGTCCACGCTGGTCAACGCGCTGGTCGGCGACAAGGTCTCGATCGTCTCGCGCAAGGTGCAGACCACGCGGGCGCTGATCCGCGGCATCGTGGTCGAGGGCAAGGCGCAGATCATCCTGGTCGACACGCCCGGCATCTTCAACCCGAAGCGCCGGCTCGACCGCGCCATGGTGATCACCGCCTGGACCGGCGCGCATGATGCCGACCTCGTCTGCGTGCTGCTCGATGCCAAGCTCGGCCTCGATGCGGAGGCGGAAGCGATCTTCACCAAGCTTGCCACCGTGCCGCATCCGAAAATGCTCGTGATCAACAAGATCGATCTGGTGGCGCGCGAAAAGCTGCTGGCGCTGGCGCAGGCCGCCAACGAGCGCATGAAGTTCGAGCACACCTTCATGATTTCGGCGCTGTCCGGCGACGGCACGGACGATTTGCGCAAGACGCTGGCGTCGGCGCTGCCGGCGGGTCCGTTCTTCTACCCCGAGGACCAGATGACGGTGGCGCCGCTGCGCCACCTCGCCGCCGAGATTACGCGGGAAAAGATCTTCGAGCAGTTGCACCAGGAACTGCCGTATCAGTCCACGGTCGAGACCGACACCTGGACCGAGCGCAAGGACAATTCGGTGCGCATCGAGCAGACGATCTTTGTCGAGCGCGAAAGCCAGCGCAAGATCGTGCTGGGGAAGGGCGGCGCCACCATCAAGTCGATTGGAGCAGCCGCACGCAAGGAGATCGCCGAGATCGTCGGCCACCCCGTACACCTTTTTCTCTTCGTGAAAGTGCGCGAGGACTGGGGCGACGATCCCGATCGCTACCGCGAGATGGGATTAGAGTTCCCCAAAGAGTAGGCTGGTTTTGCCGTGACCGTACCGAAGAATGTCTGGTGGTTCGAGGTGCTGCTCTATGCATCGCTGGTGCTGGATGCGCTGTCGGTTGCGTTCCAGGATCGCACGCCGACCCCGCCCATGACCGAGCAGATGATCAACGTCTCCACCATGCTGGCGCTCGGGCTGCTCCTGCTGCTGTTCTATTTCGTCTGGCTCGCCGCGCGGCGGAAGAAAAGCTGGCCGCGCTGGGCGCTGTCGGCAGCGCTGGCGCTCTCCTTGATTTCGCTGGCGCAGGTGATCGGCGAGCGCGGCATGCAGTTCGACGTATTCGTCGATACGATATCGTGCGTGCTGACGGCGTGGGGCTTGTACATGTCCTTCACGGGCGACGCGAAGGACTGGTTCGACGCGTGATTTCTCACGAGGTCATTCCGGGGCGAGAAAAGCGGATATTGGGATTTTGGTCGAAGACCAGCTCGGCCAATTTTTCGGCTGCTTACTCCACGGCCACCAAGATCAGCACCGCCGCGATCCACAGCGCCAGCACCAGTAGCGCGGTGGCCAGCACAAAATTTGCTTCGTCGTGCTTGCTCATGGTTTGCAACGGTGCGCTCGATCCTTCCCGGGCTCCGGCTCATCTAGATGGTTTGCCCTCGTGATACTTGGTTCGTTATCCGGCCATGATAACAGGCGCCGAAAAAATGTGACACTCGCCAGCGAAATCCTGCGACATTCAGCGATGCGTTTGCGCCCGATGTGACATTGCTAAGTTGCTGGAAAAGGTTCAATTCCGGTAGATCATCCCGGAATGACAGTGAAGCGGTGAGCGAAATCCTGTAATCTTCCTCCCATGGAATGGACCGACGAAGGCATCGTGCTGGGC
>DATEJC010000139.1:0-8725 GCA_035278345.1 Bradyrhizobium sp.
GCACGAAACGTACCGGGCGCAGCATGCGCAGGCTTGCGCCCTTCTCGATGGCGAACTTTGGTGCCGCAACGTCGGCGGCCTTGATGTTTGAGGTTTGTGCGTTGGCCCCGGTTACCGCCAGCGCTGCGGCGGAGGCGCCCAGCGCCAGGGCATCGCGACGAGTGATCTCGTTCGACATGCTCTCTCTTCTCCCTGTTTTCCGTTCCTGGCGTTGGATCGCCGGTTAACATTTCTCTTTGCGATCATGCCCGGATTGCCCGGGCATGATCAGGATCATAGGTGGTGATCGCGATCATTGCATCATGATCGCCGATCATGGCGTCCGTCAGCTGTTCGGACCGCGATCCATGCTGACGGGCTGCCAGCGACGGAGCGAAGTGTTTTGCAGCACCGACGGATTGACGCAGCTTACCGGCCACATGCCCTGCAGGACCAGTGACAATTCGTAGCCCACGCGGCGCTTGCGCGCTTCGTCAAAACGTGCCGACGCGGAAGCGACGTGCGCCGTCAGCGTCACGTTCTCCATGCGCAGCATCGGATTGTTGTGCGAGGGCGGCTCCTTCTCCAGCACATCGAGCGCGGCATGGGCGATCCAGCCTTCCTGCAGCGCCTTGATCAGCGCCACTTCATCCACCGTGGCGCCACGGCCGGTGTTGATAAAGGTCGCGGTCTTCTTCATCTGCCGGAAATGCTTTTCGCCGAGCATGTGGTGCACTTCAGGGCGCGCCGGCGCGTGCATGGAGACGAAGTCCGATTGCGACAACACTTCAGAGAGCGTTGCGGGCATGACGCCGTGATCGTACATCAGCGTTTCCTGGATGAAAGGATCGAAGGCCATCATCTTCAGGCCAAACGGCGCGGCGCGCTTGGCTACGGCGCGCGCGACGCGGCCGAAGGAGACGAAGCCGAGCGTCTGACCCATCAGGCGCGGGATCTTCAGGAGTGCGGGGCGACCCTCGGCCCAGCGGCCCTCGCGCACCATCTTGTCCTGCTCGACCAGGCGGCGGAAGCCGCCGAGCAAGAGCGCCATGGCGTGGTCTGCGACTTCCTCGATGAACGTATCCGGCACGTTGGTGACGGGGATGCCGCGGGCGGTGGCGGCCTTCACATCGACGCTGTCGACGCCGACGCTTCCGAGCGTGATCACCTTGCAGCTCTCCAGCGCATCGATGACCGCCTTGCTGATCGGCATGCCCTTGGCATAGATCGCGTCGGCATTCTTCGCGGCGGCAATGAATTCGGCCTCGTTGGCCGGCGCCTCGATGATCTCGGCCCCGATCGGGTCGAGCGCCTCCCGCTCATAGTCGTAGCCGCCGCCGGCGACCGTGAAACTCGCGCCTTTCGGCGTCAGTACCCTGTATTTCGGCATTTCCTGCTCTCGATCTGATTCGTCGATGTTGCTTGTGACTGCGGCCGTCGTCCGGCCGCCTTCGATTTTCAGTGCTTTCCGCAATTCCCGTTGCTCAACCGGAGGACGCGTCCGATTTCGCGTTCAGTACTTCTACGGGGTCCCCGTGTATGGAACCGCTAAGGGTCTCACGATTACGTGCGGCGAATCAATCCGCCAACTGCCTCTCCCATCGCATATTTTCCCCGAGCCCGCTGTGACGAGAGATCCTACTGCTTCTCGATCCCGGCGTCCGTGATCAGCTTCTCCCAGAGCACGAGCTGGTCCTTCAAAAACTTCTCGAACTCCTCAGGCGTGCTCGAGAACGCCTCCATGCCGCGCTCGGCAAGCTGCGCCTTGACCTCCGGCCGCTCGACGATCTTGCGGATTTCCGCGTTCAGCTTCGTCACAATGTCCTTTGGCAAATTGGCCGGGCCGAAATAACCCTGCCAGGAGGTGATATCGAACCCCTTCACGGTCTCGTCCATCGTCGGCAGCTCCGGCAGCAGCGCCGATTTCTGCTTGGTGGTGACGGCGAGCGCCCGCAAGGCGCCGGCCTTGACATGGGGCAGGCCGGTCAGGACGTCGATGAACATCATCGAGGTCCGGCCGGCCATGAGATCGGTCAGCGCCGGCGGCGAGCTCTTGTAGGGTACGTGCAGCAGGTCAATGCCGGCAAGCCGCGCAAACGTCGCGCCAGACACGATCGCCGACGAAGAGCCGCTCGCATAGGAGT
Organism: Bradyrhizobium sp.; assembly: GCA_035278345.1. Lineage (GTDB taxonomy): Bacteria > Pseudomonadota > Alphaproteobacteria > Rhizobiales > Xanthobacteraceae > Bradyrhizobium. Next base: position 2,124 of record DATEJC010000139.1, read on the forward strand.
ATTTGCCCGGCTCCTTCTTGGCGAGCGCGATCAGCTCGGCGACCGATTTCGCGGGGATGTCGGGATGGATCACCAGCATGAACGGCAGGTCGCCGGTGCGCGCGATCGGCGTGAAATCCTTCATCGGATCGTAGCTCATGGTCTTGAGCAGGTAGGGATTGGCCGAATGCGTCGTGTTGGTGGTCACGAACAGCGTGTAGCCGTCGGGCGTGGAGCGGGCGACATAGCTGGCCGCGATCGAGCCGTTGGCGCCGGCCTTGTTGTCGATCACGGTGCCGACGCCGAGCGCGGTGCCGAGCTCCTTGGAGATGATGCGCGTCGTGGTATCGGTGCCGCTGCCGGCGGCAAAGGGCAGCACCAGCGTGATGTTACGGTTCGGGTAGGGCGCCTGCGCCGAGGCGGCCGTGGCCAGCGCAATGGCAAGCGGCGCAATGGCCGCCACACGCGTAAAATACTTGAAAAAAGCAGTCATATCAGGCGTCTCCCGGGGGGCGTTTTTTTGAGCGATTGGCCGGCAAACTAGCCGGTCCGGACATGAAGCGGAAGCCTGTCAGGCAATCGGCCGCAGCATAGGGCTCAGGCGCGCGCGGAAGCCCGCCGCGAGGCGATCACGATGCCGGCCAGTACCAGCGCGTAGCCGATCAGGTGGAACAGCCTGAGCCGCTCGCCCAGGAGCAGGATCGCCATCGCCGAGCCGAACACCGGCACCAGGTGCAGGAACGGCGCGGAGCGGTTGGGGCCGATCAGCGCAATGCCGCGGTTGAAGAAGAGATAGGCGAGGGTGGAGGGGAAGATCATCACGTATAGCAACGTCGCTACCGTCAGGGCATCCGGCTTTAGCGTGACGCCGTTGAGAAATTCCCAGATCGAGAACGGAAACAGCAGCACGGCACCGCACCCGATGGTGAAGGTGATCAGCGAGAGCTGATGTGTCCTCGGCCGGTACGGCATCAGCGCCGAATAAAGACCGAAGCTGAGTACGGCGCCGCCGAACATCAGATCGCCTCGGTTGAGCCGGATCGAGGCCAGCGCTGCGAGATCGCCGCGCAGGATGATCACGAGCACGCCGGTCAGCGACAGCACGATGCCTGCGAATTGCGCCAGCGTCAGCCGCACGCCGAACAGCACCAGCGACCACAGCGCAACGAACAGCGGACCCGACGACTGGATCAACAGCGCATTCAGCGCCTCGGTATATTGCAGGGCCCAGTAGGAGATTGCGTTGTTGAAGGCAAATCCGGTGGCCGACAGCGCCAGCAGCAGCGGCAGCTTGGCGCGCAGCGCCGGCCAGTCGCGCTTCAGATGCGGCAGGGCGAACGGCAGCAGCATCGCGAACGCGCCGATCCAGCGCACGCAGGACAGCGTCATCGGCGGCACGTGCCCGGCGACGAAGCGCGCCAGCACGATGTTGCCGGCCCAGAACAGCGAGGTCAGGCTGAGCAGGAGATAAGGCTGGTTGTTGAGCCAGCCGAGGGGATTGGCAGCCGGCGCGGGCGCTGGATTGGTCATCGTCTTGCGGCAAGTAGGGCCGATTTCAAAGGGCGCGACAAGCCGCGCGCCTGCAATGCTACAATGTGCAGAGAACTGCCTGCGGAGGAAGCGGATGGGCGTCGATCTCCTGAACGTGAAGGGTTTGAAGGAAGCTGGTCCCGAGGGGCCGATCGTGATGGTCAATCTGATGCGCTTTCGAGAGCGCTCGCTCGACGGCGACGGCTCCGGCTGGGATGCCTATTTGCGCTACAGCGCGCTCACCGTTCCCATGATCAAGGCCCGCGGCGGCACGCTGCTGTGGACCGGCGATGCCAAGGCGGTGGCGCTCGGCGAGGAAGCCGGCAACCAATGGGACTATCTGGCGCTGGTCTACTATCCGACTGTCGCCGCTTTCATCGACATGATGACGTCAGCCGATTACGAGACGCGCTGCGATCCCCACCGCCGCAACGGTTGCGAAGACCACGTGATTATCTGCACCAAAGAGGCCTACAGCAAGTTCAGGATTGGATGATTGCCGAAACCGGCCGTCATTCCTTGCGGTCTTCCGGCTTGATCATGTTCTTTGCCATGAACTCGGCAACCGCGTTCGAATAGGCTTCGAGGCCCTCGAAGCTGAAATGCATGTCGGTCTGACGCCAGTAGAGCTGCTCGGGGTGGGCGCCGAAGCGCTGCTTCAACGTCCCGGTCGCATTGAAGAACAGGAAGTTCTTCGCGGTGCAGGCTTCCCGCACCATGGAGCTGACCAGATCATTCCATACGAGTCCCGAGGCGTCGGGCTTCAGATGCTGAAGATGCGGGTGGAAGATGCAAAGTACCCGCGCTCCATCCTGTGCATGGTTCTGCAGGATGTCGGTGAGCTCATCGAGGTTATGCCGAAACACTGCGCGGGCTTCCGCATATTTGTGGTCGATGTCGGGGCTGTGGTCGCGCGAATAGGCGAACATCTTGAGGTCGCTGGTCTGGTCCGCCTCGATTACCGCCGGAATGCGCACGTAGCTCAGCCAGAGTTTTGACATCAGACGCGTCAGGTAGAGCGCATGATTGCGCGTCTCCATCAGGCCGACGCTGCATTCATGCCCTACAGGCGAAACCTTCACCCCGATGTTCTCGCCGCGCTCGTTGCGGGTCACGAGCTTCCGGTAACGCACGAAGTCGTCGTAGAAATCGGTCTCGTCGATATCGATCACGACGTAGTCCGGACGCACGATCGGCAACAGTTTCCTGGCCTGCGGCACGAAGATCGACGGAGAATAGGAGGTATATCCGGCATTGTGCGTTTTCAGGCAGATGCCGCGCTCGTCCTTGAAGTATTTGGCGACGTGGTAGGGCAGCGTGTTCTCGTCGTCATAGCCTTCCATGAAGGAATCGCCGAGGAAAAGCACCGACGCCGAGCGCTTGCAGCCGCTGAGCAGCGCCGAATCGTCGATGATCCGGATTCCGTTGGCGTCGTACGATCGCTCGTAGCTCGTTCCCGTCAGGTCGCCGTAGATGCACAGGTGCTGGTTCTTCGGCGCCGGCACGTGGTTGAGGGTGTCGGATTCCCAGCTCAGGTCCACATTGGCGAGTTCGAGGTCGTACAGCGGGCCGAAATACTGCTGCGCCCGCAAGCCGATCTCGAAGATCGCGCCCCAGCAAACGACGAGCAGCATCGCCTGCCCAAGCAGGCGAAGCAGCCGACGGGCGCGCGGAGCGTGCTTATCCATCCATGCGCACGCTTGCAGGGCGCAGGGCAGGCCGCTTCACCCGCGGCGCAGCGGCGCGGCGGACAAGTCTGGCCAAACGAGAAGCCGTGGCAGCCATTTCGGACGAGCTCAGGATCGGTCAGCAATCAAGATCGGTCACGAAGCAAGAGAGGGTTCTTGGCAACGCACGGTCCCGACCTCTCCATATCGGGCGTCCCGCCTGTTGACGGCAATGAGCATACGAGACTGTCAGCAAATCACCTTAAGTCAAGGGTGCGCGTGCCTTTCCGGCTTCGCGTACAACAACAATCCGTCAGAAAGCTGCGGCGCGGCGTTCAGAAGCGCCGCACCAGGTCCGGCGTGATCTCGGCAAGGCTGCGGATGCCCATCAGGGCAAGGTCGCGGTCGATCTCGTCGTGCAGGAGCGTGACGGCGCGCTCGACTGCTTCCTGGCCGCCGGCGACCGCCGCATAGAGGAACGGGCGGCCGACGAAGACGAAGTGCGCGCCGAGCGCCAGCGCCTTGATCACGTCGGTGCCGCGGCGGATGCCGCCGTCGACCATCACCGTCATGCCTTTTGCTTCGGCAGCGATCTCCGGCAGCGTGCGCAGGCCGGCAAACGTGTAGTCGAGCTGGCGGCCGCCATGGTTGGAGATCAGGACGCCGTCGACGCCGCTCTCGCGTGCGATCTTCGCATCTTCAGGCGAAACCAGTCCCTTGATGACGAGCTTGCCCGTCCAGCGCTTGCGGATCAGCTCGACATGCCGCCAGGCCAGCTGGTCGCGCGCGCCGATATTGCGCATCAGGTTTTTCGACAGCACCGGCGGGCCCTGTGCCGCATCCATGTTCTCGAAATGCGGCATGCCGTGGTTGAGGTAAGTGCGCGCGAAGGTTGCGAACAGCCAGCGCGGATGGGTGATGGTGTCCCACGCCACGCGCGGCGTGATCTTGATCGGGGTCTGGAAGCCGTTGCGGATGTTGTTCTCGCGGTTCGGCGGCACCGGCACGTCGGCGGTGACGACGAAAGTGTCGAAGCCAGCCGCCGCCACGCGGTCGACCAGCGGCTCGATCCGCTTCGGCACGCCGGCGAGGTAGGCCTGGTACCAGGCGGCGGGATTCTCCTTGATGACGTCTTCCAGCTTGATCAGCGACGCCGCGCTCAGGATCATCGGCACGTTGAGTGCTGCTGCTGCGCGCGCATAGACGATGTCGCCGCGATAGGCGCACAGCGCGGACGAGCCCATCGGCGGGATACCGAACGGCGAAGCATAGGTCTTGCCGAACAGTGTCGTGGTCTGGTTGCGCCCGGAGACGTCGTTGAGCACCCGCGGCACAAAGCCATATTCGTCGAGCGCCTTGCGGTTGTCGCGTACGGCGGCGTCGTTCTCGGCGCCGCCGGAGACATAGCCATAGAGGAATTTCGGCATGATCCGCCGCGCAGTCGCTTCGAAATCGTCGAGGCACAGATAGCGCCGCAAATGGCGCGGCACCGCGCTCACCGGGCGGGTCATGGTCGGCGAGGGGGTCTTTAGCGTACCGGTCTTGTCGAGCACGTTGTTGTTTCCGTTATGGTGGGAGGCGTCAGCGCCGGGGAGGCCGCGGATCCGACTTGTTGATGGAGGCGCTGAGGTCGCCCAGCATCTTGCGGGTATCTGAAATCAGCGCGCCGGATTTCTTGTTGAAGCTTTCGACCAGCTCGCGAAACGAGATGATGGTGGGCAAGAGCTCGCCGCCGTATTTCTCGCTGCCGAGGCTCTTGAGAAAATTGTAGGTCTTGCCAAAGCCGTTGTCGACGGAGACGACGGCTGCCTCTGCGGAGGCCATCACACTGGTGATACGGTCGCTGCTGCCGGCAAGGCTTGTGGTGAAGGATTCCAGCCCGAGCAGCGTGTCCTTTACTGCCGCCTCGTTCTCGATAATGACCTTGTCGACATTGCGCAGCGCGACTCGGAGTCTCTCCTGCGTGCTCAGCGTCCCCTCCCTGTCGGCTGTGAGCACAGGAATGCCCTCGGCATCAAGCGCCGGCGGCGGGCCACCGAGCGTGCCGCCGGTGAAGGAGATCGCGGCGATTCCGGTGAGGCCCTGGAATTCGAGGCCGACCTGGGTGTCGGCGCGCAGCGGCGTATTGGGGTCGATCAGCGCGAGCGCAACGACGCGGCGCGGATGATCGAGCTTGAGCGAACGCACCTCGCCGACGCGCACGCCCGCAAAATTCACGCTGCTGCCCCGGCGTAGCCCCGAGGCCGACCCCTCGAACACGACGTGGAAAGGCACAAGCTGCTTGGTCCGCGCAAAGCGCTGGTAGCCGATCACCCCGCCAAAGGAGGCGCCGATGATCGCCAGCGCGATCGTCCCGATCATCACATTCCTGGAGCGGAACTTCATGGCCAACCCTGAGAACCGCTTCCAGACATAGCGGATTTGCCGTGCCAAGTCATCGCATGTCACCCGTCTGGGCGCCTGTTTGCGGCTGCCGCGACGCCACAAACACCCCGGTCAAGACCAGCGCAAAGCCGACGAGATGGAACAGCTGCGGGTGCTCGCCGAGGAAGAGGATCGACATGACAGTGCCGAACACAGGAACGAGATGGAAGAAGGGCGCGGCGCGGTTGGCGCCGATCAGCGCTACGCCGCGGTTGAAGCAGAGATAGGCGACGGTCGAGGGAAACACCGCGACATAGAACAGCGTCAGCAGGTTCGCGGCATCCAGCGCCATCGCCGGCCGCGAATACAGCTCCCAGATCAGGAACGGAATCAGGCAGGCCGCGCCGCAGCCGAAGGTAAAGGCGACGAAAGAGAGCGCGTGGATCGCCGGACGTTTCACGGTGAGCACCGAGTAGAGCCCGAAGATCAGGAGCGCGAGCACGAAGATGAGGTCGCCGCGGTTGAAATTGATGTCCTTCAGGCTCGTGAGGTCGCCGCGCAGCATGATGACGAGCACGCCGACCAGCGACAGCAAGATGCCGATCGCCTGCGCCGCCGTCAGCCGCGTCCCGAACAGCGCCAGCGACCACATTGCAACGAACAGCGGCGCGGCCGGCTGCAGCAGCAGCGTGTTGATCGCTTGGGTGTGCTCCAGCGACCAGTACTGCATGGTGTTGAAGGCGCCGATGCCGGTGATCGACAGCACGATCATGATGCCGAGCTTGCCGCGGATCGCGTTCCAGTCCTGCACGACGTGCCGCCACGACAGCGGCAGGACAATGAGGAAGGCGAAGAACCAGCGCAGGAACGACAGCGTCACCGGCGGGATGTGACCGGCCGCGAGCTTGCCGACCACCGCATTGCCGGCCCAGCACAGCGCGGTGATGGACAGCAGGAGATAAGGCTGGTTGGCGATCCAGCGGAGCGGGGAGACGCCGGCGGTGGTTTCGGAGGCAGACATTCGGGGCCCGGTTCATGCGGCAGCAAGCCCCGCCCGGCCAT
>DATEJC010000140.1:0-13651 GCA_035278345.1 Bradyrhizobium sp.
GCTTCCATCGCCATGCTCGATCACATGCTCGACGGCCGGCTGATTTTCGGGATCAGCCCCGGCGGGCTGCTATCGGATGCCGAATTGTTCGGCAATCTCGACGCCGACCGCAATGCCATGTTCCTGGAAGCCATCAACCACGTGCTGGCGATCTGGGAAGGCAAGCCGCCGTACAATCTCTCGGGCAAGTACTGGAATATCTCGATCGAAAAAACCCTGATCGAGGACATCGGCCAGGGCTTTGTTGCAAAGCCGCTGCAGCGGCCGCATCCGCCGATCGTGGTGACGGCGGTGGCGCCCTTTTCCAAAGGAGTCACCGAGGCCGCCGCCCGCGGCTGGGATCCGATCTCCGCCAACTTCCTGATGCCGGCCTGGGTGAAGAGCCACTGGCCGAAATATGTCGAGGGCTGCGAGCGTGCCGGGCGCCCCGCCGATCCCGCCAATTGGCGCGTGGCGAAGAGCGTATTCGTCGCCAAGGACGCGGCGACGGCCAAGGCCTACGCGACCGATCCGAATAGTCCCTACGTCTATTACTACCACTCGCTCTTCACCAAGCTGAAGCGGGGCGGACGCATCGAGCTGTTCAAGACGCGCCGCGACCAGCCGGACGACGAGGTGACGCTCGAATCGATCTGCGACAAACTGATCATCCACGGCACGCCGGAAAGCGTCGCCGACCAGTTGCTCGCCTTCGAGGAAGAGGTCGGAACGTTCGGCACCCTGCTTTACGCGGGCAAGGACTGGCGCGATCGCGAACTCGGCCGCCGCTCGATGATCCTGATGGCCGAGCAGGTCATGCCCCGTGTCAACGCCGGCGCGCGCAGCGCCAAGGCCGCGGGTTAGAGCGACGCCATGGCCCTCTCCGATCGCATTCCCTATGTGGCGCAGGTCGACAGGCCGAAGCTAAAGCTTCCCGGCGGCAAGAGGATTGCCGTGTGGGTCATTCTCAATGTCGAGGAATGGCGGATCGAGAACGCCATGCCGCGGACGGTGCTGTCGCCGCCGATGGGCCAGCCGCTGTTGCCGGATGTGCCCAACTGGTCATGGCACGAATACGGCATGCGCGCCGGGTTCTGGCGCCAGTTCAAGGCGCTCACCGAGCGCAACATCCCGGTGACCCTCGCGATCAACGGCAGTGTCTGCAACTCCTATCCGCGCGTCGCCTCTGCCGCCCTGGAGGCGGGCTTCGAATTCATGGGCCACGGCTTCCTGCAGGGGCCGATGCACAAGCTCGACAACCAGGCCGACGCGATCAAGCGCGCGGTGGAGACCATCGCCAAGTTCGCTGGCAGGCCGCCGCGCTCATGGGAAAGCCCGGGCCTCACCGAGACCGAGGCGACGCTCGACCTGCTCCGCCTCAACGGCATTGAATATGTCGCTGACTGGGTGATCGACGACTTGCCGCAGGATATCGCGACGCCCCACGGCACGATCATCACCATCCCCTATTCGGTAGAGACCAACGATATCGTCATCCATGCGCTGCAGCATTTGCCGTCCGAGCAGTTTTTGAAGCGCTGCACCGACCAGTTCGATCGGCTTTATCTCGAGGGCGCCGACAATGCCAGGGTGATGGCGATCTCGATCCATCCCTACATCACCGGCGTGCCGCACAGGATCAAATATCTGGAAGCGCTGCTCGACCATGTCATCGGCCACGACGGAGTCGCGCTGATGACCGCAAGCGAGATCGGTGACTGGTATCGTGGGGAGATGGCGAAGAAGTAGCAGGCGCTATTTGCCGTCGCCGGGGATGAACTTTCCAAAGCCGCCGCGTGCGAACAGCAGCGGCTCCTGCCCGTTATAGGAATAGGCCTCGACTGCGCCGAGGAAAATGATGTGGTCGCCGCCATAGTAACGGTTCACGGCGCGGCACTGGAATTGCGCCACGCTCCCGGCGATAATCGGCGCATTGCCCAGCCCTGGCGTCCACTCGACGCCGGCAAATTTCTCGCCGGATGATTTCGCAAACTTCAGCGCCAGTTCCTGCTGCGAAACGTCGAGCACATTGACCGTAAAATGGCTGGCATTCTGGAAGATCGGCAGTCCTTGCGAGAACATGCCGAGGCTCCACAGCACCAGCGGGGGATTTAGCGACACCGACGCAAAGGAGTTGCAGGTGACGCCATAAGGTTTTCCGTCGGCAGCCATCGCCGTGACGATGGCGACGCCGGTACCGTAGGTGCCGAGCGCGTTGCGGAAGTCCCGCGGATCGATCGGAGAGTTGTCGCTGGCCAGCTCATTGGCCGGATCGGCCGGGTGTTTGGGAAGATCGGACATCCGCACCCTCAGAGCGTCAGATTCTCGGAAGGCAGCCCGAGCGCCACGCGCCCGTAATTGGTGCCTGCCGCATCGAAATTGAAAGCGAGATGCGAGTTGACCGCATGCGCATCGCGGAACTGGCGCTGCAGCGTCCCTGACGTGAACAGGCTTCGCGCGCCGCTTGCCGTGAACAGTAACGACACCGCCTCGGTGCAGAGATTGACGGAGAAGGCGCCGTCGCGCCGCAGCCGCGTCTTGTCGGCTATGTCGGGGACGTGGCCGCGCCGTGCGTCGGCCATTGCGTTGATGCAGTTGGCGCGCATCAGGAGGCGCGCAGTATCGACCTTGGCGGAAGCTTCGGCGATCTTGATTTGCGTCGTCTGCATGTCCCCGAGCTTGGCGCGGTTATAGGTGGAGGCGCGATGCCGCGCCAGCTCGACATAATCGTCGAGACAGGCTTGCGCATTACCAAGACCTACTCCCGACAACACGTAGGGGAACAGCGAGAACACCGGCAGCGCATACAGCGCGTTCGGATTGGCGCCGCTGCCGGGCGTCGGACCGCCGGTGAGATTGCTGATTGCGATCGACATGTGCTCGGCGACGAAGGCCTCGCTCACCTTCACGTCGTTCGAACCGGTGCCGCATAGGCCCGTCGCATTCCAGGTATCGTTGATCCTGTAGTCCCTTCGCGGCAGCAGGAAGATGCGATACTCGATGCCGTCGGCCTCGTCATCGCTCTCGACAACGCCGGCGAGCATATTCCATTCGCTGGACTCCACCCCCGACGAGAACGGCCAGTGGCCCTTCAGCGCATAGCCGCCCTTGGTCCTGCGGGCGCGGCCGGCGGGAAAGATGAACGACGAGGCGATCAGCGCATTGACGTCCTTGCTCCACACCGCGTCCTGCGCGCGCGGATCGAACATGCCGAGCATCCAGTGGTGGCTGGAGAGATTGGCGAAATTCCACGCCACCGAAGCATCCGCCTGGCCGAGCGCATCGGCGCAATCGACCAAAGCGACATAATCGAGCTCCGAGCCACCGACGCGCTTGGGCTGCAGGATGCGGAACAGGCCGGCGTCGTGCAGCGCCCGCTCTGTCTCCGGCGGCAGGCGGCGCAACGCCTCGGTCCGCGAGGCGCGTTCGCGCAGTTCCGGGATCAGCGCCCGGGCACGCGCGACCATGTCGGCATAGCCGTCCGCGCCCTGTCCCGAGACAAGGCGGACGTCAGGCTTGCGGGTGCTTCCGGCCATCGGCGCTCCTCGCCCGGCACGGTTCAGCCGGGTGAACGCAGTTTATCCCTAGATGTCTGCCGATCAAGGGAGCCGGCTGGCATGCCTATTCCGCCATATTGTGCTGCTGCCAACGCAGCAAATAGGCCTGCAACCGCCAGATAATCGCCGACAGCGCCACACGCGGGCGCGGCTTGTAGCGAGTGCGGCCCCCGCGTCCGCGATGACAGTCAATGCGGAACGTCTGCTGACATAGGCCATTACGCGTTCTCCCTCTCTTCGGCCGCTATCCGCTCCAATGCGTTGAGAACCGCATCGCCCATCTCGATGGTGGACAGCTTCCTTGCGCCGGGCTCGGCGATATCTGCGGTGCGCGCGCCCGATGACAGCGCGGTCGCCACCGCCTTCTCCAGCAAGTCCGCCTCCTCCGGCCGGTTCATAGTCATCCGCAGCATCATCGCAGTGCTGAGGATCGAACCGAGCGGATTGGCAATGCCTTTGCCGGCGATATCGGGCGCGCTGCCATGCACCGGTTCATACAGGGCCTTGCGCCGGCCGAACTTGTCCACGGGCCCGAGCGAGGCCGACGGCAGCATGCCGAGCGAGCCCGAGGCCATCGCCGCGCAATCAGAGAGAATATCGCCAAAGATATTGCCGGTTACCATCACGTCGAACTGCGCGGGATCGCGCACGATCTGCATGGCAGCGTTGTCGACATAAAGATGTATCAGCTCGACATCGGAAAACTCCTCCTGATGCAGCCTGATCACCTCCTCGCGCCAGAGCACGCTGGTCTCGAGCACATTGGCCTTGTCGACGGAACACACTTTGTTGCGGCGGGTACGTGCCAATTCGAAGGCGGACCGCGCGACACGGCGGACCTGGTTCGTGGTGTATTGCTCGGTGTTGAAGCCGCGGCGCTGTCCGTCGGGCAGCGTTTCGATGCCACGCGGCTCGCCAAAATAGATGCCACTGGTGAGCTCGCGGATGATGACGAAGTCGACGCCTTTGAGGACATGCGCCTTCAGCGGCGCCGAATCCGACAGCGCCGGATGGGCGACGATGGGGCGCAGGTTGGCGTAAAGATCGTATTTGCTGCGCAGACCCAGCAGGCTGCCCGCCTTGCGCGCCGCGGGCGGCACCTCCTTGGTCTCAGGTCCTCCGGTGGCGCCCCAGAGGATCGCGTCGGATTCTTCCATCGCCTCGACGGTGTCATCCGGCAGAACCTTGCCGGTCTTGAGATAAGGCACGATGCCGTATTGCGCCTCGCGCAGCGTCATCGGCACGCCGCGTTTGGCCGAAAACCAGTTCAGCACGCGCTGCGACTGCGCCGTAACCTCGGGGCCGATGCCTTCGCCGCCGACGACGGCGATCTTGACCATGTTGGAGCGATTGTTCATGCCGGCTTCCTCGCAAAGTGTATCCATGGCCGCGCGGCGCGATCGGCCTGCTGGAACGCGCGGATTTCTCGATCGCGCTGCAGGGTCAGCATCACTTCGTCGAGCCCCTGCAGCAGGCCATCACGCCGCCGCGGATCGATCTCGAAACGCAGCGTCTTGCCTTCCGGCGTCGTGATGGTCTGCGCTTCCAGATCGATCGAGACCTTGCCGGCCCCCTGGGTCGCTTCGATTTCAGCGGCGAGACTGTCGACCGTCTTCTTGTCCACGATGACGGGCAGAATGCCGTTCTGGAAACAATTGGCGAAGAAGATGTCGCCAAAGCTCGAACCGATCACCGCGCGGATGCCGAGTTCCTGCAGCGACCACACGGCGCCCTCGCGCGAGGAGCCGCAGCCGAAATTCGGTCCCGTAACGAGAATTTCCGCCTCCCGGTAGGGCTCGCGGTTGAGGATGAACTCCGGGTTTTCCGATCCGTCCGGCAGATAGCGCAGCGCGCCAAACGCCCATTTGCCGAGCGAGCCGCGCACGGAGTTGCCGACCAGCCGCTCGATGCGGATGATCACGTCGGTATCGATATTGGCGCGCATGATCGGCGCGGCGGTCGCTGAGAGCTTGTTGAAGGGTTTTGGCATGTCAGCGCCCCATCGTCCGCACATCGGCGATGGCGCCAGCGATCGCTGCTGCCGCTGCGCTCGCCGGGCTCGCCAGATGCGTGCGCGCCCGCGGCCCCTGCCGGCCGACAAAATTGCGATTGGAGGTCGAGACCGAACGCTGCCCCGGCGCGACGGTCTCTCCGTTTGCGGCAAGGCACATCGAGCAGCCCGGCTCGCGCCATTCAAACCCGGCCTCTACAAAAATCTTGTCGAGCCCTTCGGCGACCGCGTCGCGCTTCACATTCTCAGAACCCGGGACGATCCAGGCCCGCACGCCTGGCGCCACTTTGCGGCCGCGCGCGATCTCCGCCGCGGCGCGCAGATCGCTCAGGCGGCTGTTGGTGCAGGAGCCGATGAATACCCAATCGACCGGCGTGCCTGCGATCGGCGCGCCCGCTTCGAGACCCATATATTCGAGCGCAGTCTCGATGGCGGCACGCCGCGCGGGATCGTCTATCGCCTTGGGGTCGGGAACGCGGCCATCCACGCCGATGACATGCTCCGGTGAAATGCCCCAGGTCACCTGCGGAATGATCTTCGTGACGTCGATCAGGACTTCCCTGTCGAATACGGCGTCCGCGTCGCTCGGCAGCTCGCGCCAGGCCGCAACCGCCATCTCCCACACCTCGCCCTCCGGCGCATAGGGACGCCCGCGCAGGAATTCGAAGGTCTTTTCGTCCGGCGCGACCATGCCCATCTTGGCGCCGAGCTCGATCGACAGATTGCAGATGGTCAACCGCCCCTCGATCGGCAGCTCGCGGATCGCACTGCCGGCATATTCGACCGCATAGCCGGTGCCCCCGGCGGCGCCGATATGGCCGATCAGGGCGAGGATCATATCCTTGGCGGTGACGCCTAGCGGCAATTTGCCCTCAAACCTCACTCGCATGGTTTTGGGCCTGCGCTGGATCAGCGCTTGCGTCGCCAGCACATGCGCCAGCTCGCTGGAGCCGATGCCGAAAGCGAGCGCACCCAGCCCGCCATGGGTGCAGGTGTGGCTGTCGCCGCAGACGATCAGGCAGCCGGGCAAGCTTAGGCCCAGTTCGGGACCGATGACGTGGACGATGCCCTGCCCGGGCTCGTCGACATCGAACATCTTGATTTGGCTTGCCGCGGTCTCGACCCGGAGCGCCGCCAGCAATTCCTGCCCGATCTTGATCGTGCCGGCGCGGCCATGTGCGGTCGAGATGGCGTGATCCGGCGTCGCAAAGGTCAACTCGGGATTATGGACCGCCAGCCCACGGCCCTTGATGTCGAGCAGGCCGCGCGAGCCGCCGAGGTCGTGCAGCAGGTGGCGATCGACGTGGAGGAGATCGGTGTCCTCGCTCATGCGCGCGATGACATGCTGGTCCCATATCTTGGCCAACATGGTGCGGCCGGATTTTTCCAAGGCGCGCCTCCCCTGTGATAGCCGCTTTGCACGGCTTTTTATCGGGCCATAAGCCCGAAACCATCAAAGCATAGGAGGCGGTACCCGGCTAGGCCCGGCCGCCACAGGGCAGCTCCGACAAGATGCGATGGCAGCCGCGAACAGCTCAGACCCGCTCGATGATGATTGCGGGCGCCATGCCGCCGGCCGCGCACATCGTCACCAGCCCGCGCTTGAGGTCGCGCCGCTCCAGCTCGTCCAGCACGGTGCCGATCAGGATCGAGCCGGTGGCGCCGATGGGATGGCCGAGCGCGATCGAGCCGCCATTGACGTTGACCTTGCCGCGATCGAGCTTCAGGTCGCGGATGTACTTTTCCGCGACCACCGCAAAAGCCTCGTTGATCTCGAACAGGTCGATGTCGTCGATGGTGAGCCCTGCCTTGTCGAGCACCTTGCGCGTCGCGGGAACTGGCGCGTTCAGCATCAGCGTCGGCGAGTCCCCCATGTTGGCGATCTCCACCACGCGGGCGCGCGGCTTCAGCCCGTGCTTCCTGGCGTATTCGGGTGAGGCCAGCAGGATCGCGGCGGAACCATCGACCACACCGGACGAATTGCCGGCGTGATGCACGAAGTTGATGTCGAGATCGGGATATTTGTCCAGGATCAACTTGCGGTAGGTCGTGCCCTTGTCGTCGAGTGCAAAGTCCGCAATGGCAGGAAATGCCGGCTTGAGCTGCGACAGCGCTTCCATCGTGGTCTGCGGCCGCGGATATTCCTCGCGGTCGAGCGCAAGGCTGCCGTCCTCACGAAAGACGGGGACGAGGCTCTTCTTGAAATGACCACCCTTGATCGCAGCATCCGCACGCTTCTGGCTTTCCAGCCCGATCGCATCGACGTCCTGCCGCGAGATCCCTTCCATGGTCGCGATGGCATCGGCGCAGACGCCCTGATGCGATTGCGGATGTTTTGCCCGGAGGCGAAGATTGCCCGCATCCATCATCATCGGACCGCCGCCGCGGCGGCCTTCCATCGACATCATCTCGCAGCCGCCGGCGATCACGAGATCCTCGGAGCCCGCCATGATGGAATTGGCCGCCATGTTGACGCTGGTAATGCCGGAGCCGCAAAAACGATCAAGCGTCACAGCGCTCGCACGCACGTCATAACCGGCATCGAGCGCCGACATGCGCCCGAGATCGCCGCTTTGGGTCGCGACCTGGGCGCTGCAGCCCCAGACGATGTCGTCGACATCGGCGGTCTTGATGCCGGTGCGTTCGGCCAGCGCGCGAAGCACGGTGGCGCCGAGTTGCTGCGGGTGAATGCCCGACAGCGCACCCTTGTCGGCCTTGCCGACGCCGCGCGGCGTCCGGCATGCGTCGATGATCAATGCGTCAGCCATGGTTGTTTCCTCGATTTTCGTTTCTTGGCGACAGTTCAGCGAATTTTCCGGAAGAAGTCCCGCACTTCCCCGACGAACAGTTCGGGCTGCTCGAATGCCGCGAAATGACCGCCTTTCGGCATTTCGCTCCAGTGCATGATGTTGGCATAGCTCGCCTCCATCCACTTGCGCACAGGCGTCACGATCTCCTTGGGGAACACCGCAACACCGGTCGGAACCTTGACCACGTGCGCCGTTCGCCTCTTCGGCCCAAAACTTTCCCAATAGAGCCGCGCCGATGAGGTAGCACTCGCCGTGACCCAATAGAGCATGACGTTGTCGAGCAGCTCGTCGCGGGTGAAGATGTTTTCGGGATGGCCGTTGCAATCGGTCCACGCCCAGAACTTTTCCAAAATCCACGCCGCCTGCCCGCTCGGCGAATCCGTCAGCGCGTAGCCGAGCGTCTGCGGCCGCGTGGACTGCTGCTTGGAATAGCCGGAGTCCCAGTCGGCATAATATTTGATGCCCTCGAGCGCCCGCACCTCCTCCGACGTCGGCTTGCCCTCGACATTGGGTCGCGTCGCCATCGCGAGCGTAATGTGGATGCCGGCGCAATGATCAGGATCGAGAGCACCGAGCGCCGTCGTCACCGCCGAGCCCCAATCGCCGCCCTGCGCGCCGTAGCTGGTATAGCCGAGACGATCCATCAGCACCGCCCAGGTTTTCGCGATGCGATCGACGCCCCATCCCGTTGTCGAGGGCTTGCCGGAGAAGCCAAAGCCCGGCAGCGAGGGACAGACGACGTGAAACGCATCGGCCGCGTTGCCGCCATGCGCTGCGGGATCGACCAGCGGTTCGATCACCTTGTGGAATTCCACCACCGAGCCCGGCCAGCCATGGGTGATGATCAGTGGTATCGCGTGGCGGTGGGGCGAACGGACATGGATGAAATGGATGCCAAGCCCGTCGATCTCGGTCGTGAACTGGTCGAAGCGGTTGAGTGCGGCCTCGCGCTTGCGCCAGTGATACTCCTCGGCCCAATAGCCGCAGACTTCCTTGATCCATTGCAGCGGCGCGCCTTGGCTCCAGTCGTCGACGGGCTCGGCCTCCGGCCAGCGCGTGTTGAGCAGCCGCGCTTTCAGATCGATGAGCACTGGATCCGAGACCGCGATGCGAAACGGGCTGACAGCACTCATCGACGCGCCCTTCCTACTTCTTGGCATTCAGCATCGCAAGGATGCGGTCGGCCTCGGTACGCCAGTCCGCACTACGCGCGAATTCCTTCGTGCCCTTCACGCCGAACAAGCCGTCATCGGCGAGATCGGCGACCCAGCTCTGCCGCTCGGCGGTGCCTTGCGCAGACCATGGCGTGAGGCCGGCCTCGCGCACGGTCTCGGCGACCTCGCGCACTTCTTCCGCACGCCTTCGGCCGTGCTCGATCACCCGCTGGAAGAAATAGGCGCCCTGCTTTTCCCAATCGATGCCGGGATAGGTTTCCTGCAAGGAAGCCAGCACCGCGTCCTCGACGCCATAGGCGCGTGCGGTGGTGAAGCTCTCGATCACCATCGCCTCGAGCCCCTTGATCATTATGCTGCGGCACATCTTGACTGCGGACGCGACGCCAAGCTGTTCGCTCGACACCTTGGCATCGAAGCCAAGCGCGACCAGCAGCGGTGCAAGATCGCTCGCCCCGCTGCCGCCGAGCAGCAGCGGCACCTTGATGCGATAGGGTGGCACCGAGGTCATGACCGCGCCTTCGACATAACGGCCATGCGCACCATCGATCAGCGCAGCCGCGCGCTGCTTGGCGCCGGGCGAGGCCGAATTGAAGTCGAGGTACCAGGTGCCCTGCCGAATCGCAGGCGCGCAGGCTTCCGCGACGGGAACGGCCTGGCTGGCAGTGACGGCGGAAATGATGAGATCGCACTGACTGGCAACGTCGGCATGCGACTCGGCGAGCGCGACGCCAATCTTCGCGGCGTGTTCGCGCAGCGGCCCTGCCCGATCGTCGTCGAGCTTGATGTCGTAGGCGGCAACCGCAATGCCGGCCTTGCGCAAATCTTCGGAAAGGATGCGGCCGACTTCGCCATAGCCGACGAGGCCGACCTTCCAGCCTTTGGGATCACCAGACATGGTTCTTGAGCGCCTCCGTTTTGCGGCGAAGCGTAGCCGCATCGGCCGGCAAGATCGAGCGCTGAGCTATGCGGCCAGCACGCGGCAAATCTTCAGCGCGTCGGCAGCCACGGCGTCGACACTGCGTGCATAACCGCTCCTGATCCATTCCTTGGCGATCTGCACCACGCCGCCGACAACACCGGCCCGCACCAGCTCGCCCGGCTTCGGCTTGATGTCGCTGTCCGGGGCCACCATGCGCGCCAGCACTTCGCCGAATTGCAGCAACAGCGCGCCCCACACCGCATCGACCGCCGGGCCAACGCGGGCAATCTCGATCACAAACAGCCGCGCGCCGTCCGGATCGTCCTTCAATATCTGGTAATAGGCACGCAGCACGGCATGGCCGCGTTCCTCGGCCGTGCCGCTATGTTCCCGCCGTACATCTTCCAGACAGGTGAACACCCGGCGCGAAACCGTTTCGAAGGCCGCGACCAGCAAGGCCTCGCTGTTGGCAAAAGACTCGTAGAAATAGCGTTCGGTCAAGCCCGCCGCCTCGCACACCGCCTTCACCGTGGTGTTGCGATAGCCCAGCTCGCCATAGGCGCGGATCGCCCCCTCGATCAGCCGCTCGCGCCGGGCCAACCGGCGCTCGTCCGCTGATAAACCTGCATAATTCCTTGCCCGCGCTACCGTCATGATTTCCCCAAAGGACTTCCAAGGTCAGCCGCTTGACATAGCATCTTGTCAGATGCTTTATTCTGACAATACCACGTGTCAGAAATCAATGCCAATATAACAGGACACGCTTAGCCCAGTTGCTCAAGGGAGTGAACCTATGCAGGAGCACGTGTCGGAGCGGACGCTGGCGGGCAGCAAGCCAAGCGGCGCTTCCAACGTCACTCCCTTCAAGTCTCCCGCGCAGACCGATTTCGACGTCATCATTGTCGGCGCAGGCCTGTCCGGCATCGGCGCAGCGTTCCATTTGCAGCGCGACTGCCCGAAGAAGTCCTTTGTCATCCTCGAGGGCCGCGATGCCCTCGGCGGAACCTGGGACCTGTTCCGCTATCCCGGCATCCGCTCGGATTCCGACATGAATACGCTCGGCTTCCGCTTCCGCCCCTGGCGCGGCGAGAAGGCGATCGCCGACGGCCCCTCCATCCTCACCTACCTGAACGACACCGCGCGCGAAAACGGCATCGACCGCAAGATCCGCTACCACCACAAGGTCAAGCGGGCGTCGTGGTCGACGTCGCAAGCGCGCTGGACGCTCGATGTCGAAGGTCCGGACGGCCCCCTGACCTTCAGCTGCAACTTCCTGCAGATGTGCAGCGGTTATTACGACTATGACGGCGGCTACATGCCGGGCTGGCCGGGCATGGAGCGCTTCACGGGTCAGACCGTGCATCCGCAGAAGTGGCCTGAAGATCTCGACTACGCCGGCAAGCGCGTCGTGGTGATCGGCAGCGGCGCTACCGCCGTGACGCTGGTGCCTGCGATGGCCGAGACGGCCGCGCATGTCACCATGCTGCAGCGCTCGCCGACCTACATGGTCTCGCGCCCGGCAAAAGACGTGATCGCCAATTGGCTTCGCGCAAGACTGCCGGACAAGCTGGCCTATGGCCTGACGCGCTGGAAGAACATTTTGCTGCAGATGTACTTCTACAATCTCGCACGCAAGAAGCCGGAAGGCGCCAAGCAGCGGCTGATCGACATGGCCAAGGCCGAACTGGGCGACGGCATCGACATGCAGAAGCATTTCACGCCGCGCTATAATCCCTGGGACCAGCGGCTCTGCCTCTTGCCCGACGGCGACATGTTCAAGGTAATCCGCGAGGGCAAGGCCTCCGTCGTCACCGATGAGATCGAGACTTTTACGGAGACCGGGATCAAGCTGAAATCCGGCCAGGAGCTTCCCGCCGACATCATCGTCACCGCCACCGGCCTTGTGATGCGGCTGATGGGCGGCGCGCAAGTCGTGGTCGACGGCAAAGTCATCAATCCCGGCACGACACTGAGCTACAAGGGGATGATGTTCTCCGACATCCCCAACCTCGCCTCCACCTTCGGCTACACCAATGCGTCCTGGACGCTGAAGGCGGATCTGACCGCCGAATACATGTGCCGCATCCTCAACAAGATGGACCGCGGCGGTTATGCCTATTGCACGCCGCGCAATGTCGATCCCGAAGTCATTCCGGATGCGACTCCGCCGCTCTCCTCCGGCTACATGCAGCGCGCCAAGGACGTGCTGCCCAAGCAGGGCTCGAAGCGTCCCTGGAAGCTGTACCAGAACTACGCCAAGGACATGCTGGCGCTGCGCTTCGGCAAGGTTGATGACGGCGTCCTGATCTTCAGCAAGGCCGAGCAACCCGCCGGACAACGCTTGCGCGCGTAAGCCACTTGCGCGCCGCGCGAGCGGCGCGGCGAACTGATCCTGCTTCCTGAAGAGGGTTTCTCATGGCTTTCCTTCTCGGACTGATCCTTCTGCTTGCCGTCATCATCGCCGGCCTCGTCTGGTTCACATCGAACACCGCCAAGCGCGTCGAAGCGCTGCTGCCGCCGCGCGGCCAGTTCATGGACATCGACGGCCAGCGCATCCATTACGTCGACGCTGGCGGCAGCAAACCGCCGATCGTCATGATCCACGGGCTCGGCGGCAATCTCCTGCATTTCGGCTATGCCATGGCCGACAAGCTCGCCAATGACTATCGCGTCATTCTCGTGGACCGGCCCGGCGCCGGCTATTCGACCCGTCCTGACGATGCGCCGGCGACGTTGACGGCGCAGGCAAAGACTATCGCGACCCTGATCCGCCGCCTCGACCTCAAGCAGCCACTCCTGGTTGGGCACTCGCTCGGCGGCGCGCTGTCGCTGGCCATTGCGCTGGACCACCCCGATTGCGCTGGCGGCCTTGCCTTGATCGCACCGCTGACACATGCCCGCGAAGACGTGCCCGAAGTGTTCCAGGGTCTCGTCATCGCCTCGCCTTTGGTACGCAAGGCCATCGCCTGGACGGTGGCAACCCCGCTCGGCATCCGCCGCGGGCCGAAGCTGCTCGCCGAAGTCTTTGCGCCGGAGGCGGCGCCCGCCGACTTCCCAATGCGTGCCGGCGGATTGCTGGGGCTGCGGCCCACCGCCTTCTACAATACCTCCACCGATCTGATGGCGGCGGGCGAGACGCTGCAAGGCTACATGGCCCGCTACAAGAGCCTCGATATCCCCATGGCCATGCTGTTCGGCCG
>DATEJC010000141.1:0-6186 GCA_035278345.1 Bradyrhizobium sp.
GTGGTCACGACGATGTCAGCCCCCAGCGCCTTCAGCACCGCCGCATCGTCGTCGAGGGCAAACGCGCCGGGGTCGGTCGCGATCGGTTTGAAGTAGCGCGCGATCAGCGAGTCTTCGCCGGATGCGGGAGCGCTAGCCACGCGCAAACTCGTCGGCGCGGAACTGGCGCGCGATCTGGTCGAGCACGGCGTTGACCATGCCGGTCTCATCCTTTTCGACAAAGGCATGCGCGACATCGACATATTCCGACACCACGACACGGCCCGGCACGTCCTTGCGGTGCTCCAGCTCGTAGGAACCGGCCCGCAGCACCGCGCGCAAGATGGCATCGATCCGCTTCAGCGGCCAACCCTTGGAGAGTGCGTCGTCGATCAGCGGATCGAGCCTGGCTTGATCGCGGACAACGCCCGAAACCACATCGCGGAAAAATGCCGCTTCAGCCGGCAGATATTTTTCGCCCTCGACCTCGTTGCCGATCCAGTGACTCTCGAACTCGGCGAAGACATCGTTCATGCCGGCGCCGGCAATGTCCATCTGGTAGAGCGCCTGCACGGCCGCCAGCCGCGCAGCGCCGCGCCGGTTGGCTTTCTTCTCGGGCGCCCTCGCCGGTCTGTTCTTGCCTTCGGCCATATCAGCCCTTCGCCAGGCGGCGTTTGATGCGCAACACCGCCAATGCGGCACGCGCGGCATCGCCGCCCTTGTTGAGTTCGCTTGAACGCGCCCGCGCCCAAGCCTGTTCCTCGGTATTGACGGTGATGATGCCGTTGCCGAGCGGAAACTTGCGCGCCACGGAAAGATCCATCAGCGCGCGCGAGGATTCCATCGAGACGATCTCGAAATGGATGGTGTCGCCGCGGATCACGCAACCGAGCGCGATAGCCGCGTCATATGGCTTGCCGTTCTTCTCGGCGGCATCGAGCGCGATCGCGATTGTCGCGGGAATCTCCAGCGAGCCGGTCACCGTGAGGACGTCATAGGACATGCCGGCGCCCTTCAGTTCCGCGATCGCACCGTCCAGCATCGCATCCTGGATGTCGTCATAGAAGCGCGCCTCGACGATCAGCGCGCGAGCGCCTGCAATGTCCGTCTGGTCCTTCAGGGGTGCGCGCCGCGCGTCTGCCATTCTGCTGCTTCCGAACCTTGATGTCGTGGGCGTTGTAGGCGCGAGAGGCCGCGCTGCCAAGGCCCGACCTACTTCATTTCCGACAGCCGCGCTGCGTAGCGGGCCATCAGGTCCACCTCGATATTGACCTCGCTGCCCGCGCGCCAGCCGTTCAGCGTGGTGACGCTCAGCGTATGCGGGATGATCAGCACCGAGAAGGTGACGTCATCGACCGTGTTTACCGTCAACGATACCCCGTCCAGCGTCACCGAGCCCTTGGTGGCGATGAAGCGCGCCAGCTCCCGCGTGGTGCGGAGCGTAATGCGGGCCATGTCGGGCAGGTCTTCGCGTTTCTCGATGGTGGCGATGCCGTCGGCATGGCCCGCCACGATGTGGCCGCCGAGTTCATCGCCGATCTTCAGCGCGCGCTCGAGATTGAGTTTCGTGCCCTGGGTCCAATGCTTCGCCGTGGTCATCGACAGCGTTTCGGCGGCGGCATCGACGTCGAACCAGGTCTTGCCGCCATCCACGCCCGAGCCGACCACGGTGAGGCACACGCCGTTGCAGGCGATCGAAGCGCCGTCGGCGATGGTCTTCTGGTCATAGCGGCAGGCGATCCGCATGCGGTGCAGCTGGCCCTGCGCCGTCGGCTTCAGGCTGGCGATCTCGCCGACATCGGTGACTATGCCCGTAAACATTCAAGCGCGCTCATAGATCGTAAGGGTGTCCTTATCCAGCGTCTCGCTAGCATGAACGCGGAATGCGGGCGACTGCGTGATGGCGGCGAGCGGCAATGCGTCCAGCGCGGGCACGCCGTCGGCACCCACCGTAGCAGGCCCGCGCAACAGCCAGATTTCATCGGCGAGCCCGGCCGCGACAAAGGACGACGCTACCCGCGCTCCGCCCTCGACCATCAGCCGCGAGACGCCTTTTTCGCTGAGCGTATGCAACACGGCCGGCAGATCGAGCCCCGGCTTCGCCGGATCGGTGGCAACACGGATCACCTGCGCGCCGGCCGCGCCGAGCTTCATGGCCGAAGCCGCCTCCGCCGTTTCGGAGGTCATCACCCAGAGTGGTGTCGCGCGCGCCGAATGCACCAGCCGGCTGCCGCCGGGAATGCGCAAGCTGCGATCCAGCACCACCCGCACCGGCGAGCGCGCCTCCATGCCGGGCAGACGGCAGGTCAGAAGCGGATCGTCGGCCAGCACCGTGCGGATGCCGACCATGATCGCGTCGCAATGGGCCCGCAGCAGATGCACCTGTGTCTTCGCGGCTTCGCCGGTAATGGCCACGGGCCTGCGGCCGGCGGCGCCAATCCTGTCATCGGCGGATACCGCAAGCTTGAGGATCACATGCGGGCGCTTGTCGCGGATGCGGCGGAAATGCCCAGCGTGATCGCGAGCGGCTTCCGCAGCGCCAAGGCCGACATCGACGGAAATCCCGGCGGCGCGCAATTTGCCGTGCCCCTTGCCCGCCACTTCCGGATTGGGGTCCTCGATCGCCGACACCACACGGGAGATGCCTGATGCGATCACCGCGTCGACGCAGGGCGGCGACTTGCCGAAATGCGAGCACGGCTCCAGCGTCACATAGAGCGTCGCGCCGCGTGCAGCCTCACCCGCACGCCTCAGCGCCTCGGGCTCGGCATGCGGCCGGCCGCCCGCCTGCGTCCAGCCGCGGCCGACGATGACGCCATCCTTGACCACGACCGCGCCGACCGCCGGATTGGGCCAGGTGCGCCCCTGCCCGCGCCGGCCGAGCGCCAGCGCCAGCTGCATATAGCGCTGGTCGGCCGCCTTGGAATCCCGGATTTTCTGGGCGAACTGGTCTTCCAGGATGCGGAAGATCATTTGCGTATCGTGGCGAGCCGGTTGTCCTCGTCGCCGGTGAGCTCGCCGAGCACCGTCTCAAAATCCTTCGCCTCGCGGAAGTTGCGATAGACCGAGGCGAAGCGGACATAGGCGACGTCGTCGAGCTCGCGCAGGTGCTCCATCACGATCTCGCCGATCGCCTCCGACGACACTTCGGACTCGCCGCCGCTCTCGAGCTCGCGCACGATGGTCGAAACCATCTTCTCGAGCCGCTCCGGCTCCACCGGGCGCTTGCGCAAGCTGATCTGCAGCGAGCGCACCAGCTTGTCTCGGTCGAACGGCACCCGCCGTCCGTTGCGCTTGATCACCGTGAGCTCGCGCAGCTGCACGCGCTCGAAGGTGGTGAAGCGGAAATTGCAGGCAATGCACACGCGCCGCCGCCGGATCACGGCCGAATCTTCGGTCGGCCGGGAATCCTTCACCTGCGTATCGAGACTGTTGCAGCTCGGGCAGCGCATCGAGAGTGCCTTACTGGTAGATCGGGAAGCGGTCGGTCAGCGCCCGCACGCGTTCCTTCATGGCAGCTTCCACCAACGGCGCCTTGCCGTCCGGCGACTGCGCCAGTGCGTTCAGCACTTCCGCGATCATGCCGCCGACCTGCTTGAACTCGGCGACGCCGAAGCCGCGCGTGGTCGCCGCGGGCGTGCCCAATCGGAGGCCGGAGGTGACGAACGGGGTTTCGGGATCGTAGGGGATGCCGTTCTTGTTGCAGGTGATGGCCGCGCGAACCAGCGCCTTCTCCGACACGTTGCCCTTCAGCCCCTTGGGCCGGAGGTCCACCAGCATCAGGTGGTTGTCGGTGCCGCCGGAGACGATGTCGAGGCCGTGGGCACGCAGCGATTCCGCAAGCGCCTTGGCGTTCTCGACGACGTTCTTCGCGTAGATCTTGAAGTCGGGGCGTAACGCTTCGGCAAACGCAACCGCCTTGGCGGCAATGATGTGCATCAGCGGACCGCCCTGCAGGCCCGGGAAGATCGCTGAGTTCAGCTTCTTGGTCAGCGATTCATCGTTCCACAGGATCAGGCCGCCGCGTGGACCGCGAAGCGACTTGTGCGTCGTGGTCGTCGTGACATGCGCATACGGCACGGGCGAGGCATGCGCGCCGCCCGCGACCAGGCCGGCGAAATGCGCCATGTCGACCAGCAGATACGCGCCGATGGAGTCGGCGATCTCGCGAAAACGCTTGAAGTCCCACGGACGCGAATAGGCGGAGCCGCCGGCGATGATCAGTTTGGGGCGCACCTGCTCGGCTTGCTTTGCCACCGCATCCATGTCGATCAGCTGGTCCTCGCGCCGCACCGTGTAGTGCGCGGCCTTGAACCACTTGCCGGACATGTTGACGGGCGAGCCATGGGTAAGATGGCCGCCGGCGGCGAGGTCGAGGCCCATGAAGGTGTCGCCGGGCTGCAGCAGCGCCAGGAATACCGCCTGGTTCATCTGGCTGCCGGAGTTCGGCTGCACATTGGCAAACTGCGCGCCGAACAGCTTCTTCGCGCGCTCGATCGCCAGCGTCTCGGCGACGTCGACCCATTCGCAACCGCCGTAGTAACGCGCGCCGGGATAACCTTCCGCGTATTTGTTGGTCATCACCGAACCCTGCGCTTCCAGCACGGCGCGGCTGACGATATTTTCGGAGGCGATCAACTCGATCTCGTGGCGCTGCCGACCGAGCTCGCCCTTGATCGCATTGGCGATCTCGGGATCCGCCTCGGCAAGGCTGGCGGTGAAGAAGGAGTCGGGCGCAGAAGCGGTCTTGGCGCTGGAAGAGCTCATCGGCGAAATATCTCCACCGCCGCAGCCAGTTAGGCGGCTACGGGCGGTTCTGGTTTGGCGGTCGAAAGAAGCGCCTGCGCCATACCACATTGGCCGGAAATGGCCAAGCGATTGCGGTACGGGCCTGATATTTATGCAAGATATGGTGGGGATGAAGGGGATGAGGCCCCTCCCTGGGCGGCCATGTGGCGCTGCACTACCGTGGCCTTGCGGTGCCGGTTCCGGACCCGAACCGGCCTGGAACGTGGCCAATCTTGAGGCCTGAGCCCCGGGAGACGGTGTCACCCGATCGTGAAGCCGCCGGCCGTTTCGCCCGCCAGAGTAAGGCTTAGGTCAAGGCGCCAGAGGAGCTGGCAAATGTCCGAAGCATCCGTACTCCGGCGGAAGGCCGAGATGTTCGAGCAGCGCGCTCAAAGCGCGACCGATCCGATTTCCCGGCAGCACTATCGGGAAATGGCTGCCCACTACCGCAAGCTCCTGGTCGAACACCTCGACGAACGATCCTACGAGCTGACCGATTGGCATCGGCCATAGCTGCCTAGCTTGCCAGCCGGTAGGCCCCGCCCTTCTCGACCGAACGCTTGAACGCCGGCCGCGCGTGCATACGCGCGAGCCAGGCCGAGAAGTTCGGATAGGCGGCGAGCTTGCCGAACGATTTCGCCACCTCGGCCACAAAGCTCATCTGGATGTCGGCGCCGCTCAGCGAGGGCCCGACAAAGAACTCGCGTGTCCCGAGTGCACCCTCGATATAACCGAGGTGGTTGGCGATCTCGCTCTCGATGCGCTGATGAAGCGGCGCGCCCGCTTCCTTGAGCCGTGAGACGTAGAGATTCAGCATCAGCGGCAGCATCGCCGATCCCTCGGAGTAATGCAGCCACTCCTGATACGCCTCGTAGTCGGCGCTGCCTGCCGCCGGCATCATCGCACCCTTGCCGTAGCGGCGGATGACGTAATCGACGATAGCGGCGGATTCGGCGATGCGGAGGTCGCCGTCGGTGACGGCAGGCGACTTGCCGAGCGGATGCACCGCCTTCAATTCCGGCGGCGCCAGTCGCGTCTGCGCATCGCGCTGATAGCGCTTCATCTCGTAGGGCGTGCCGAGTTCCTCCAGTAGCCACAGGATCCGCTGCGAACGGGAGTCGTTGAGGTGGTGGAGCGTGAGCATGGCGTTTCCCCCGTCATTGTCATGACCGAGGTGTAGCAAACGCCCTTGCGTATTGGGAGCGGCCTACAGCCCAGTGTATCCCGCCTTCACGGGATCGTTGCTGCCGTCCAGCTGGCGCAGATAGGTCAGGCCGCACACCGTCAGCCGATGCTCGTCCTTCTCGCCTGCTTCGAACAGCGTCTTGACGTATTCCGTCACCTTCTCGCGTGCCTCCGCACTGGCGGCTGCGGTCTGGTTCATCAGCAGATCATAGGTCTGCATGATGCGGTCGATGG
>DATEJC010000142.1:0-4960 GCA_035278345.1 Bradyrhizobium sp.
CGCATAGTTGCGATAGGCCTTTTCCAGCCGCGGCCTTGGCCAGCTGTCGACCGGCAGCGCCGGCGCCTTCGCCGGATCGAACAACGGCGCCTCGAGATGCCGCGCGAATACCAGCCGCTGATCCAGCTCGAGCGGATGATCGTATTCGTAGTAATAGCCTTCGAGTCCGTCCTGGCCGTCGACGCTCTGCTTGGTGCAGACAAAGCCGAGCCTGAGATCGCCGAGCGCCACGCCATTATTGGCGTGCCAGCCGCGCAGCATCGCGCGCGAGACCTCGCCGGGCACGCCGCAGATCGCGGTGCCTCGCCAGATCCAGCGCGGCGGCGAATAGCGGATCCAGGCCTTGCGGTCGCTCTCATACATGTATTCGACATGAACGCCGCCGATCCAGTTGGAGAGATAGTGATACTGCGCGGCGGCCACCGCCGGCGGCAGATGGTCGAGGCCGAGCTTCTTCAGGCCCGGCAGGAAGCGCTCCTGCTGCTGGCGGCGGAACACACGGAAGACGAACTCGGCGGCGTCAGCCGTGCCGCGCCGGGTCACCACCGTCAGGATCAGGCCAGTGAAGACGGCGTGATAGAGATCGGCGACGCTGCGCCATTTCAGCCATTGCGCCTCGCGCGCGTCCTGCCCCGCGGTCATGTTCGTTTCCTCGTCCGGCTTGTGACCGCAGCTTGTCATTACCGGCGCAACGAAGCAATGCGCGCGGCGAATGCCGCATTGCTTCCGCGATTAAGCGTTGGGCCACAAATCCGGCATGTTGACTCGACCTCTCGCGAAACTAAGGTTCACTCGAAAGGAATCGATGACATGACTCTTGCGATGAGCTGGAACGAATGGGCGCAGCATGACGGCGTTGCGCTGGCTGAGCGCGTGCGAAAGGGCGAGCTGAAGCCTGCCGAGCTGGCACAGCAGGCGGCGGCGGCTGTCGCCATGGTCGATTCCCGCCTGTCCGGTGTGGTCGAGCTGTTCGACGATGCCATTTCATCGCTTGCCGGAAACGGCACCAATCTCGACGGACCGTTCGCCGGCCTGCCCTTCCTGATGAAGGATCTGGGCCCGACCATGCAGGGGCGCCTGCAGGAAATGGGCTCGCTGTTGATGCGCGGCAATCACGCGACGGCAGACACATTCCTGACGGGAAAAATGCGTCAGGCAGGGCTCAACCTGATTGGCCGCACGACGACGCCGGAGTTTGGTGTCTGCAGTTCGGCCGACAATCCCGCCGTCTATGTCACCCGCAATCCCTGGAATACCGACTATACCACCTGCGGCTCATCGGCCGGCAGCGCCGCGATGGTCGCCGCCGGTGTCGTGCCCATCGCGCACGCCACCGATGGCGGCGGCTCGATCCGCATCCCGGCCGGTGTCAACGGCAATATCGGCCTGAAGGTCTCGCGCGGCGTGTTTTCGCTGGCGCCGCATATGTCAGACCTGACGGGGCTGGTCGGGATTCAGGGCTGCCAGTCGCGCTCGGTGCGCGACACCGCCGCCTTTGTCGATGCCTGCCGCGGCCCTGGCCCCGGCGAGTTCATGCCGTTCTGGATGCCGGCTGAACCCTACACGGAAACGATCAAGCGCGATCCCGGACGCCTGCGCATCGCGCTGTCGCACCAATGGGGTGAATATCGCGCAACGGCGCCGATCGTGGCCGAGCTCGAGCGCGTCGGCAAATTCCTCGAGAGCCTCGGCCATCACGTCGATCACGCGCTGCCGGCGATCGACTATCGCGCCGCCTTCGATGCGCAGACACTCTGCTACATCAGCAATTTCGCCGTCGTCATCGGCAACATGCTCGCGGCGCGCGGGCTGGAGCGGCCGCCTGCCGATCTGATCGAGCCGATGAACATACGGATCTGGGAGCACGGCCGCCACACCAGCTTCGCCGAGCGCGCACGCATGCAGACGATGTTCAACACCACCTCGCGCGGCTTCGGCGCGTTCTTCGAGGAGTGGGACATCATCCTGACCCCGATCACGGCGTTGCCGACGCCGAAGGTCGGCACCACGGAATTCCTGACCATCAGCGACAATCCGTCGGTGCTCGACTGGTTCGCCAATCTCTGGCGCAATTTCGCCTTCACGCCGCTCGCCAATCTCTGCGGCATCCCCGCGATCTCGCTGCCGCTGGCGACGCATGAGCACGGCCTGCCGCTCGGCATCCAGGCGATCGCCAAACAGGCCAATGACGGCCTGTTGCTGCAGCTTGCCGCGCAAATCGAGCGCGCGATCGGCGGCAAATGGAATGCCGGCAAGAAGCCCGGCGTGCATGTGACGAGCGGCTAGAGCCTGATGAGGTTAGGTTTCGAATTGGCGCGGCATCGGGAAATCACCTCTCCCTTCGGGAGAGGTGAACCGAGCCCGCGGGAACGATTCGATTCAACCAGAAGCCATCGTGCACTAAACGCGAAAGTGCTTGCTCAGCTTCAGGCCCTGCGCCTGGTAGTTGGAGCCGATGCGCTGGCCATACAGGGAAGCGGGTCGCGCCAGCATCTTCTCGTAGACGAGGCGGCCGACGATCTGGCCGTGCTCGAGGATGAACGGCACCTCGCGCGAGCGCACTTCCAGCACGGCGCGCGCGCCCTGCCCGCCGGCGCCGGCATAGCCGAAGCCGGGATCGAAGAAGCCGGCATAGTGCACGCGGAATTCGCCGACCAGCGGATCGAACGGCACCATCTCCGCGGCGTAGTCCGGCGGCACCTGCACGGCCTCCTTCGAGGCGAGGATGTAGAATTCACCGGGATCGAGGATGAGGCTGCCGTCGGAACGCGCCGCGATCGGCTCCCAGAATTCATCGACGCCGTAGCCGCCGCGGCGGTCGACATCGACGACGCCGGTATGGCGCTTGGCGCGATAGCCGACGAAGCCGCCCGAATTCTTGCCGGAGAGATCGACCGACAGCGCGACGCCGCCGGTGAGGTCGGCCTTCTCGGTATCGACCAGCCGCTCGGCGGCATGCAGCGCCTCGAGTTCGCTCAAAGAAAGCACGGCCTCACCGGTGCGGAAGCGGACCTGAGAGAGGCGCGAGCCCTCGCGCAGCAACACCGGAAAGGTCTTCGGGCTGATCTCGGCATAGAGCGGGCCGTGATAGCCGGCGCCGATCACGTCGAAGCGGCGCGTGCCGTCGGCGATCACGCGGGTGAAGACGTCGAGACGGCCGGTCGAGCTCTTCGGGTTTGCCGCAGCGACGATCTTCGGCGGCAGCGCGAGGCTTTCCAGCAGCGGGACGATGTAGACGCAATTGGTCTCCAGCACCGCGCCGTCGGCAAGGCTGATCTCGTGCAGCTTCAACTCGTCGATGCGCTCGGCCACCGTGGCGCCCGGCCCGGGCAGAAAGCTGGCGCGCACCCGATAGGCGATATCGCCGAGGCGCAGATCGAGGCTCGCAGGCTGGATCTGGCTTTCGACGAAGGGATAGGCAGGCAATATCAGGCCGTCATCCGCCATCGCCGCGATCATGCGATCCGGCAATATGCCGCTGGCGTGGGTGGGAAGCGAAAACGGCACGATATGGTCCCTGGGCGGCGGCCCCGATGTCATCCAAACCCCTGAAATAAGGCTATTTACGGCCTTATCCGATGGCCGCCTTGACGGAAAGGGCGAGAGCGAATATCAGCATCACTTATCCCGTGGTGATTTGAGCCGGCCGGCTTGCAGCCACGTTAAACAAGTCGCTAAACAGGCCGGGGACAGTGTGATCCCGGCCTGTGGAATTTTTCCAGGCCGGTTTTTTGTGGCCATTTCATTGGTCACGCAGGAGGTCACATGTCTGAGGTCAAGTCCGCCGCCCGCTATCGTCCCGAAACCCGCCTGGTGCATTCCGGCACGCTGCGCTCGCAATTCGGCGAGACGTCGGAAGGGCTGTTTCTGACACAGGGCTATGTCTACCAAACCGCCGAGCAGTGCGAAGCGCGGTTCAAGGGCCAGGACCCCGGCTACATCTATTCGCGCTATTCCAACCCGACGATCGGGATGTTCGAGCAGCGCATGATCGAGCTCGAGGGCGCCGAAGCCTGCCGCTCCACCGCCACCGGCATGGCCGCGGTGACGACCGCGGTGCTGGCGCCGTTGAAAGCCGGCGATCACGTGGTGGCGGCAAAGGCGCTGTTCGGCTCGTGCCGTTATGTGGTGGAAGATCTGCTGCCGCGCTACGGCATCACCTCCACATTGGTCGACGGGCTCGATCTCGACGCCTGGAAGAAGGCGATGCGGCCGAACACCAAGACGTGCTTCCTGGAGAGCCCGACCAATCCGACGCTCGACGTGCTCGACATCCCTGCGATTGCCGACATCGCGCACCAGGCCGGCGCGCGGCTGATCGTGGACAATGTGTTCGCCACCCCGATCTGGCAAAGCCCGCTGCAACTCGGCGCCGACGTCGTGGTCTATTCCGCGACGAAGCATATCGACGGCCAGGGCCGCTGCCTGGGCGGCGTGATCCTGTCCTCGGAAGCGTTCATCGCAGAGCACATTCACAATTTCATGCGCCAGACTGGACCGTCGCTGTCGCCGTTCAATGCCTGGGTGCTGCTGAAGGGTCTGGAGACGCTTGGCGTGCGCGTGCGCGCGCAGACGGAAACGGCGGCCAAGCTCGCCGACGTGCTGGCCAAGCATCCGAAAATCTCGCGGCTGATCTATCCCGGCCGCGCCGATCATCCGCAAGCGGCGCTGGTGAAGAAGCAGATGCGCGCCGGCTCGACGCTGATCGGCTTCGAGGTGAAGGGCGGCAAGGCCGGGGCGTTCCGCTGCCTCAACGCGCTGAAGCTGTCGCGCATCTCCAACAATCTCGGCGATGCCAAGAGCCTCGTCACGCATCCGGCGACCACCACGCATCAGCGGCTGCAGCCGGAGGCGCGGGCCGAGCTCGGCATCAGCGAAGGCTTCATCCGATACTCGGCGGGGCTCGAGCATGTCGACGACCTGATCGAGGATTTCGAGCAGGCGCTGGAGAAGGTGTGAG
>DATEJC010000143.1:0-3745 GCA_035278345.1 Bradyrhizobium sp.
TCAGCCGCGCCGCGGCGACGTTGGCAATGAGAAGAATATCAGCGATCCGAACAGTCAGGCCAACAAGGAAGACGCGGCGCTCGACAAGAAGATCAAGAGCATCTGCCGCGGCTGCTAGGCCACGGAAAGACCGGCGGAGCGCGATGTACGCCCCGCCGGCAACGCTCAATCCGTCCGGCCGCTTCAGGCCGAACGCTCCTGCAGGCCGTCACGCCGCACGCTGCGCCTTGCGTCGACGGCATCGGCCAGCTGCTTCAACACGTCTGCCGTCGTGCCGAGGTCGATGCAGCCATCCGTGATGCTCTGGCCGTAGGTCAGCGGCTTGCCCGGCACGACGTCCTGGCGTCCCGCAACCAGGTTGCTCTCGATCATCACGCCGATGATGCGCTGTTCGCCGCTCGCGACTTGCTTTGCGATGTCGGCGGCAACCATCGGCTGGTTCTCCGGCTTCTTGCTGCTGTTGGCGTGGCTGGTGTCGATCATGATGCGCGGCTTGACGCCTGCCTTTGCGAGATCGGCGGCCGCCGCCTCTACGCTTGCGGCATCGTAGTTCGGCCGACTGCCGCCGCGCAGGATGATGTGACAATCCTCATTCCCCGCGGTAGCCGCGATCGCCGAGCGGCCGCCCTTGGTCACGGCCATGAAATGGTGCGGATGGGAGGCCGACTTAACGGCATCGGCCGCGATTCGCACATTGCCGTCGGTGCCGTTCTTGAAGCCGACCGGGCAGGAAAGGCCCGACGCCAGCTCGCGGTGGATCTGGCTTTCGGTGGTGCGAGCGCCGATCGCGGCCCAGCTGACGAGGTCGGCAATATATTGCGGCGTCGTCATGTCGAGGAACTCGGCGCCGGCGGGTAGGCCGAGATTGTTGACGGCGGAGAGCACGTTGCGGGCGAGCCTCAGGCCCTTGTTGATGTTGAAACTGCCGTCGAGATCCGGATCGTTGATCAGGCCCTTCCAGCCGACGGTAGTGCGCGGCTTCTCGAAATAGACGCGCATGACGATCTCCAGCCGATCGGCGAGCGCCTCGCGCAAGGTGGCGAGTTTCTCGGCATAGTCGATGGCAGCTGCCGGATCGTGGATGGAGCAGGGGCCGACCACGACCAGCAGCCGCTCATCTGCGCCGTTGAGGATCGCATGGATGGCGTTGCGCGCGGCCATCACGACGCGCGTGGCGGTCAGTGTGCGCGGAATCTCGCGCATCACCTGCTCGGGGGTACTGAGCTCTTTCAGCTCGCGGATGCGAAGATCGTCGGTTGTACTCAACATGGCAAAGTTCCTCTTTTGGTTCTGAGGACCTGCCGGCCAAACAAAAAGCCGCCAGGTCTGGCGGCTTGTTCGGATTTTGGGCTGCAACTTCTTATTCAGAGTGCGCGCGATCCTCCCACCGCCAGCGAGCTGTCGTAGCTAAAGTACCAAAAATAGCTGGTGGCGCGGTTGATCATGGCAGGGCAGATAGCCTAGCCGCGCGCGCTTGTCACCCCCCAATCGCGCGATCGTGCGAACATTGTTGCCAAACGGTATCAGCTCTTTCGTGCCGCGAGGGCCATTCCGATCAGCGTGGCGCCGCCGAACATCATGTTGAGGCCGGCCAGAAGGCCGATGGCCCATTCCGCAGAGCCGGGCAGGCCCGCGATAATCAGACCGGCGATGATGATGTCCATGGCGCCGCCGATCACGAGCCACGACCAGCGCTCCGACAGTTCGCGGCGATGCTCCAGCGCGTAGAGGATGGTGGCGACGCCCTCGGCGAGGAAATAGGCGCCGACAACGATGGTCAGAGTCAGGACGCCCTGCATCGGCCGCGCCAGCAAGATCAGGCCGGCGAGCACCGCCAGCGCTGCCGAGATCAGCGACCACCAGAAGCCCGGCATCTCCCGCGCCCAGAACGTCATGATGAGGCCGCCGATCCCCGTGATCAGGAACAGCCAGCCGAGCAGGATCGTCACCGCAAGACCGGCGAGCTGCGGCAGGATCAATGCGGCAAGGCCCATCACCGCGAGCAGGATGCCTTCGATGAGAAACGCCCTCCAGTGCGCCCGCATGGCATCGCGCATCTTCGCCCGCAATTCGCTGAGATCGTTAGGGAGGGTCATGGACGATACTCTCGGCAATGTTGCTTCAGTATAGCGCCGGCGATCATCCTGTTCAGCCGCCTTGACCGGACATTGACGAAAATCCTTCCGAGGTGGCGCGCATCCGGTTCCGGCCGAGGAAATAGACGGCGGTGGTGGCAATCAAGAGCGCGACGCCGACCATGATTGCGATCAGCCCGACCGAGCCAGCGAGCAGACTCATGTTGCGATCGGGATGGATCAGCCAGCGATGCGCGGCTCCCAGCACGAAGGTGAGGCCGGCAAAGCCCGCGCCGCCGCCGAACACCAGCAGGGCCCACATCCGCCGCAACTGGCTCAGCCGCTCGCGCGCCACTTGCGTGCGCGGCGCGTGATGGCGTCCGACGCGGCGTACCAGGCGGATGGCAAACCCGATCGAGGAGAAGCCGATCAGGATGCTGGCGGCGCCGAGCAGCAGCCGCGTGGTTGAGGGAAGATCGGGATTTTGCTGCAGCATCAGCAGCGGAAAATCGAACGCAGCATGCAGCCCGATCGGCCCGAGCAGCACCAGTGCCCAGCTCGAGATGCGCGCCCAGTCGCGGTTGTGACGATTGGCGCCCAGCGCCGTGCCGGAGCGCGCGATCGCCAGATACGCGCCGGCGATGATGCCGAGCGCGCCGTGGAAGGGCACGGTCAGCACGCTGCGCAGCGCCGCCAGCGAGCGCCAGATGTCGGCGTGCTGCACGAGATAGGCGAGGTTTTCGTAAGCCGCAAAGCCGAGGCCCGCGGCGGCTCCATAGACCACGGTGTCCATGGGATCGACGCCCCGGCTGCGGTTGCGCAGGCCGACGGCGAGGATGACCAGCACTTTCACGATCTCCTCTGGCGCGGCGACGCCGAGCAGCGAATGCATGATCGATGCGAGCCAGGGATGATCGGGGCCGACGACGGCGAACTTAGCAAAGGGCGCGCGGGCGATGCCGAGCAGCGAGATGCTTGCCGCGCCGAGGAAGAAGGCGGACCACACCCGCAGCGGCGGCCCCGGCCGCTCATCGGTCGCGATTACGAGCCACAGGAACAGTAGCGCCGGAGCTACCGCGGCGGTGCCGATCACGGTGGGGAGCGATTCAAGAAGCAGCATCACTCACCGCAGATAGGCCAGATTTGAGATGTTATCCACCGTCGCGGTCGGAACCGGGCACGCACCGACGCGCCGCGGCCAGCCGGCGCGGCGAAACGGGTTCACCCGCCTCACTTCCTGACGTGGGCGAGCATCTCCTCGAACATCCAATAGCCAGCCAGATACGCGGCGCCGCCGACGATCATCAAGCTAAACGCCAGCCACACCCACAGGGGCGCGCTTTCTCGCTCTTGCTGTTTCATTGCATTCCTCGAGTCCGGTGGCATACCTAATCCCGTCCGGACTGCGGTAACAAGATGACGCAGGGTCGCAACTGCGGATGTGACGGAATCCTGCCGCCCTCGACGGCTGGGCGCGGAGGCACTACCCTTGCCCGTGTGGCTCGGTAACATTGGAGCGTCACATGAACAGACTTTATTGCATTGCGGCGGCAGCCGCGGTCGGCCTGGTCTCCCTGCCGGCAAGCGGTGTTTTTGCCCAAGGCACGACCGCCCCGGGCGCGGCGGCCGGCGCCGCTGCGGCTCCCGCGGCGGGCGCTGCAGCCCCCGCG
>DATEJC010000144.1:0-4162 GCA_035278345.1 Bradyrhizobium sp.
CTCGCGCTTGTCCCAGACCTTCACCGCGCGGTTGTTGCGGTTCTTCTCCTGGCCGATGCGCACGCCTTCGGGATTATAGCCGTGGGCGCCGAACGGCGAGGTACCTGCGGTGCCGATCCACTTGTTGCCGCCCTGGTGACGGCCCTTCTGCTCCTCGAGGCGCTTCTTCAGGGTCTCCATGAGCTTGTCCCAGCCCATGGCCTCGATCTGCTTCTTCTCTTCCTCGGTGAGATATTTTTCCGCGAGCTTGCGCAACCATTCCTCGGGGATTTCGGCCTTGCCCATCGCGTCGAGCAGACTCTCGAGCCCCTTGAACACCGAACCGAACACGCGATCGAACTTGTCGAGATTGCGCTCGTCCTTCACCAGCGCGGCGCGCGACAAATAATAGAAATTCTCCACCGACTGCTCGGCAAGATCCTCGTCGAGCGCTTCCATCAGCGTAAGGTACTCGCGCAAGGTCACGGGGACCTGGGCGTCGCGAAGCGATGTGAAGAATTGCAGGAACATGCCTGACAGATTGCCCGCCGGTGGCGGAAGGTCAAGGGTTGCGGGCGCATGGCAGGCCCTAGACCGGACCGGTATTTCAACTAGAATTGCCCGCCAATGGGGTATTTTAGCGGGGGGTCTCCATGAGTCTCATTGCTGCGCTGATCATCGGCGCGATTGCCGGCTGGCTGGCCGGAAAGATCGTGCACGGCGCCGGTTTCGGGCTGATCGGCAACATCGTGATCGGCATCATCGGCGCGCTGGTGGCAAGCTTCCTGCTGCCGGCGCTTGGCGTCAGCCTGGGCAGCAGCTGGGTCCGCGACATCATCAACGCCACCATCGGCGCGGTGGTCGTGCTGGTGATCCTGTCGTTGGTCAGGCGCGCCTGACGCATTCCCCCTATTCCCGCGGCGAATGCTGTTTTGAGCGGGATTTCCTGTTAAGGCAGGGCCTTAGCCGCTGCGCGCAACAAACAATGTTTGAAACGGATCCAGGTCATCTCGATGAAATTCACCGGTACCAAGGACTACGTCGCGACCGATGACCTCAAGGTCGCGGTGAATGCCTCGATCGTGCTGGAGCGTCCGCTCCTGGTGAAGGGCGAGCCCGGCACCGGCAAGACGGTGCTGGCGGAGGAAGTCGCAAAAGCGATCAACGCACCGCTTCTCACCTGGCACATCAAGTCCACCACCAAGGCGCAGCAGGGCCTCTACGAATACGACGCGGTGTCGCGCCTGCGCGACAGCCAGCTCGGCGACGCGCGCGTGTCCGACATCAAGAACTACATCAAGCGCGGCAAGCTGTGGGACGCCTTCACCTCCGAGCAGCGCCCGGTGCTCCTGATCGACGAGATCGACAAGGCCGACATCGAATTCCCCAACGACCTGCTGCTCGAGCTCGATCGCATGGAGTTCTTCGTCTACGAGACCGGCGAGAACATCAAGGCGAAGCTGCGCCCGATCGTGATGATCACGTCGAACAACGAAAAGGAATTGCCGGACGCCTTCCTGCGCCGCTGCTTCTTCCACTACATCAAGTTCCCCGACGCGGATACCATGGGCCGGATCGTCGACGTGCACTTCCCCGGCATCAAGAAGCGCCTGGTGGAAGAAGCGCTGCGCATCTTCTTCGAGGTGCGCGAGGTGCCGGGCCTGAAAAAGAAGCCGTCGACCTCGGAGCTGCTCGACTGGCTGAAGCTGCTGCTCAACGAGGACATCACCCCGGAGATGTTGCGCGAGCGTGACCCACGCAAGCTGATCCCGCCGCTGCATGGCGCCCTGCTCAAGAACGAGCAGGACGTGCATCTGTTCGAGCGGCTGGCGTTTTTGAGCCGAAGGGAAGTTTAGGCTGCTTGCGTGCCCGTGAAGGTGGGCACGCTGCGCTTTGCCCACCCTACGAATTCTCAAGAAGCTTTTCGCTTCACCGCCTTGCGCAGGGTCTCATCAATCCGCGATTGCCAGCCCGAGCCGGTCGATTTGAAATGATCGATCACCTCGCGACTAAGGCGCAGCGAGACAAGCTTCTTTGTCGGCGACTTGTTTGGACCTCGCCCCTTGCGAATGGATGCGCTCAGGTCTGGGAAGACTTCGGAGAACGGTCGGGCCTTGGCAAAATCGGACTTCGTCAGCTTCGGATTGTCGCTGACTTCGCGCAGGTCCTTTTTGCTGTAGCCGGATTTCTTCCTAGCGTTCGGCATAGAGTTTCCTTTCGCTACGACTTGCGGGCCGCATGCTGATGATGCTGATGCCCTCGCGCCCCAGCCGCGCGAACACCACAACGATAACGCCCCGCATGCTCACGCCGACCGCAACCCAGCGCTTGCTCTTGTTGTGCGAAGGAATGACCAGCGCGTTGTCGAAGAATGTCTCGTTGAGATCGGCGAAATCCAACCCATGCTTTTCGAGGTTGGCCAGGCGCTTCGGTTCATCCCAGACAATTTCCATCGTCTATAATGTAGCTACAATTTATACGGCAGTCAAGTATTTCGTAGCTACAAACAAAGTCCCTCACGCATACCCCGCCAGCTTCACCGCCTCCGGTGCGGCCTTGCCGCGGATCAAATCGCTCGCCTTGTCGGCGATCATCAGCGTCGACGCGTTGAGGTTGGCCGAGATCATGCGCGGCATGATCGAGGCGTCGATCACGCGCAGGCCTTGCAGGCCGTGCACGCGCAGCTGGTCGTCGACGACCGCCCACGGCTTATCCGCCGTGCCCATGCGGCAAGTGCAGCCGGGATGGAAGGTGGTGGTGCCGCGCTCGGTGGCGGCGGCCAAAAACTCGTCGTCGCTCTGAACCTTCGGGCCCGGGAAATCCTCATAGGCGTAGTACGGCGCAAGCGGCTTGGAGCCGAGCAACCGGCGCGCCAGCTTCATGCCGGCGACGACGACACGGCGGTCGACTTCCTCGACGAGATAGTTGGTCTGGATGATCGGCGGCGCGAACGGATCGGACGAGCGGGCGCGGACATAGCCGCGGCTTTCCGGGCGCTGCTGCCACGAGGCGACCGTCATGCCGGGCTCGTCCTCGAGCTGGCCCTGTACGCCTTCCTTGTAGCTGGCGGGCGTGAAGGTGAGCTGCAAATCGGAGCTCTCCGCGGTCTCGCCGGAATGCCAGAAGCAATAGACCATGGTCGGCGACAGCGACAATAGGCCCCGCCGCGTCGTCGCCCATTTCAGCGCCTCGACCCAAAGACTCAAACCACGCCGAAGCTCGTTGATGGTCTTGATGTTCTTCACACGCGCCACCGAGCGCGGCGCGTAATGGTCCTGCAGCCCCTCGCCCACACCCGGCAGCGCGTGATGCACCTTGATGCCGAGCGAATTCAAAAGCTCGGGCGAGCCGACGCCGGAGAGCTGCAGCACCTGCGGCGAATTGTAGGCGCCGCCCGAAAGGATCACTTCCTTGGACGCGCGCACCTCGACCGGGGTGCCGCCGCGGCCGCCCTTGAGATAGCGCACGCCGACGGCGCGCTTGCCCTCGAAGATGATGTTGGTGACATGCGCATGGGTGCGCACGTCAACATTGCCGCGCTTCTTCGCCGGATGCAGGAAGGCTTTTGCCGCGCTCATGCGCAGGCCGCGCTCGATGGTGCGCTGGCAGTAGGACACGCCTTCCTGGATGCCGCCGTTGTAGTCGGGATTCTTGGGAATGCCGAGGCTGACCGCGCCTTCCATGAAGGCCTCGCAGAGCGGATCCTTCCAGTCCATGGTGGTGACGGTGAGCGGTCCCTCGCGGCCGCGGAAGGTATCCTCGCCCTCGCCGATCCGGCGCTCGATCCGCTTGAAGTAAGGCAGCACGTCGGGATAACCCCAGCCGCGATTGCCCATCTGCGCCCACGTATCGAAATCCTGGCGCTGGCCGCGGTTATAGATGTGGCCGTTGATCGAGGATGAACCGCCGAGCGTCTTGCCGCGCGGCGCATAGATGCTGCGCCCGCCGGTCCATGGGCCCACCTCCTGCTGGTAGGCCCAGTTGATGCTCTTCATGTGGAACGTCTTGATGAAGCCCGCCGGCAAATGGATGTAGGGATGCCAGTCGCTCGGCCCCGCCTCCAGCACGCAAATCTTCGTGCCGAGGTCCTCGCCCAGCCGGTTGGCAAGCACGCTGCCCGCGGAACCGGCACCGATGATCACATAATCGAACGTTTCCATTTTGCCTTTTCTTTTTTGCGCAT
>DATEJC010000145.1:0-15219 GCA_035278345.1 Bradyrhizobium sp.
TGTATTTCCACGCCGAACGGCGCATCGGCCCCGCGCCGGATCTGTACTATCACGCGACGCGCAGCTTCATCGTGCTGATCTGCGGCGTCCTCGCCGGCGCCGTCGGCCGCCAGCTGCGCCGGCAGTTCGAGGCCAGCATCACGGCCGCCACCGCACGCGACCGCATCACCAATTTGTTCGGCCAGCACGTCTCGCCGCAGGTGGTCGAGCGGCTGATGCTGGAAGGCAAGGGCGCCGAGAGCGACATCCGCCGCGTCGCCGTGATGTTCGTGGATTTCCGCAGCTTCACCGCCGGCGCGCGCACCCGCTCGCCGCAGGAGGTGGTCGACCGCCTCGACGGCGCGTTTGCGATTCTCGTCGATATCCTCGACCGTCATGGCGGTATCGTGAACAAGTTTCTGGGCGACGGCTTCCTCGCGCTGTTCGGCGCGCCGCTGGAAGCGGAGGACGCCGCGCATCGCGCCGTGGCGGCTGCCCGCGAAATGCTGGAGGCGAACGACCGCGTCAACAAGGCGACGCACTGGCCGCTGCGCATCGGCATTGGCGTCCATATCGGCGAGGTCGTGGCCGGCAGCATCGGCTCCCCGCGGCGCAAGGAATATACCGTGATCGGCGACACCGTGAATTTTGCGGCCCGCATCGAGGCGCTCAACAAGGATTTCAATTCGCAGTTTTTGATCTCGCAGGCGGTGCGCGATGCGCTCGGCGAGGACTGCAAGGACGCGGTGGCACTCGGCGAGGTGCCGATCCGGGGATACGACCGCCCGATGGCGGTGTGGCAGTTGGGATAGGGAGTTTTGGGAATGCAGCGCCGTTATATCACCGTCGACGTCTTCACCGACCGCGCCTTCGGCGGCAATCCGCTGGCCGTGGTGCTCGACGCCGAAGGGCTGTCGACCGAACAGATGCAGGCGATCGCGACCGAGTTCAATTATTCCGAGACAACCTTCGTGCTGCCACCGGCCGACAAGGCGAACGACGCCAATGTGCGCATCTTCACCGTGCGCTCCGAGCTGCCGTTCGCGGGCCATCCCAATGTCGGCACCGCCTTCGTGCTGGCGACGCAGGCCCCGACCGCGCCGGCGCGGCTGAAGTTCGAGGAGGAGGCCGGCCTCGTGCCGATCGAGATCTTGATGGCGCAGGGCAGGGTGGTTGGATCGGAGTTCGCGGCGCCGCAGCCGCTGAAGAAGAGCACTGTTGTCGATGCGAAGGAGGCAGCGGCGATTCTTTCGCTGTCGGCGTCGGACATCAAGACCGACCGGCATCCGCCGCAAATCGCCTCCGTCGGCCTGCCCTTCCTGATCGCGGAGGTCGCCTCGCGTGATGCGGTCAGGCGGGCGAAGCCCGATGCGACCGCGTTCTGGAAGACGTTTCCGGCTGATGGCGCCGACGCCGTCTACTTCTATACGCGCGACGTGCCGGCGGCAGAGCAGCCGCTCGACCTGCAGGCGCGCATGTTCCACCCCGGCGCGGCGGGTCTTTCCGAAGACCCCGCCACCGGCAGCGCGACCGGCGCGGCGGCGGCATTCCTCGCCGATCTCGACGCCGTGCGCGACGGCGAAGTGAAGTTGCGCATCGGCCAGGGTTTTGACATGGGCCGGCCGAGTCTGTTGCTGACGCGCGTGATCAAGAAGAATGGCGCGGTGGCCGCGACGCATGTCGGCGGCAATTGCGTGCAGATGATGGAAGGCGTGTTGCGGGTTTGACGCGCCGCCGGGACGACAGGGGGCTACAACTGCTTCCCCGCCAAATTCTCAACCTTCACGCCGTTGCGATCCTCGATGATCTCGGCGATCCATTTTCGATGGCAGTGGGTGTGGTCGCGCTCGTAGCAGAGCAGGCAGACCGGGCCGGCTTTCTTGACCAGTGCGGATAGCTCGTCGAGTTCTTCCCTGGCCTGCGGCGTCGTCAGGTGCTTTGAGAAGATCCGGTGCAGCAGATCGAACTTGCCGCTGCGCGCGGCGAGGCGGCCTTCCTTGGGCGTGCCGAGGGCAGAGAGATGAACATAGCCGATGCCGCGCTCGTCGAGGCCCGCCGCGAGCTGGTTCTTGGAAAAGCCCGGCCGGCGCGAGGACGTCACTGCGCGGACGTCGACCAGCAGCTTGACGCCGGCCTCTTCGAGTTCGTCTAGCACCGCCTTCGGCTGCGTCTGCTCATAGCCGATGGTGAAAAGTTTCGACTTGCGCGCCATATGCTCTTTCCGCGTCGTGGTCTTGCCTGAGAGAGAAGCTATGCCACCGTTTGCTCGGCCGCCATAACCGCAAAGGTTCTGTTGCCGCAGGCCGGGCGCGTTGCCGGCCCCAGCGCAATGTCGCATAGTCCCTTGCGAGAGCCGGTCAAACCGGCCGTGCAGGGAGGATAGAATGGTTTGGCTTGGCCGGCTGGTCGCGGCGATTGCCGTCACGTTTGCGCTTGGCACCGCGCCAGTGCTGGCGCAGGCCACCTATCCCGAACGTCCTGTAAAGATCATCGTTCCGATCGGCCCCGGCGGCAGCTACGACCTGGTCGGGCGCGCGCTGGCCGATGCCTTGGCGAAGCGCACCGGACAATCCTTCTTTGTCGAGAACAAACCTGGCGCCGGCACTGTGGTGGGAACACAGGCGGCCGCGCAGAGCGAAGCCGACGGATACACGCTTGTCGTCGGCGGGCTCTCCAACATGGCGTTCAATTCCGCGCTGTATTCCAATCTCGCCTATGACCCCCTGAAGGACTTTGTGCCGGTCGCGATGGTCTATCGCTTCGGCTATGTGATGGTCGGCCGCAAGGACCTGCCGCAGGCCGATGTGAAGGCGATCGTCGCCGCAGCGAAGGAGAAGCCCGGCTCGATCACGGTCGCGACCGCCGGCATCGGCACCGGACAGCAGCTGGTCGCCGCGGCCTTCATGAAGGCCGCCGGCGTCAAGCTGCAGGAGGTGCCCTACAAGGGCTCGCCGCCGGCGTTTACCGATCTTCTCGCCGGCCGCATCGACTTGTTCTTCGATTCCATCGCCGCGGGCCTGCCTTACGTTCAGTCGGGGCAGGCGCGGGGCATTGCCGTGCTGTCGTCGAAGCGCAGCCCGCTTGCGCCTGACGTGCCCACCATGTCGGAAGCCGGCGTTGTCGGGCTCGACGTCGATTCCTGGCTCGGCATCTTCGCGCCGGCGAAGGCGCCGCCCGGCGTGATCGCGAAGCTGCGCGGCGATATCCGCGCCGTGCTGCCGGAGCTGAAGGAGCGGTTTGAAAAGACCGGCGGCGAGGTATGGGACATGCCCGACGGGCTGGATGCCTTCGTCGCGGCTGAGCACGCGAGTTGGACCAAGCTGATCCGTGAGGCCGGTATCAAGCTGGACTAGAAAAAAGGTGCGAACGGCCAACTGGTCGCAGTGCTCAGACCAACGTAGGCTTTGCCACGCCGACAAATCGTGTTGTACGCTTCCTTCCGTCACAGATAACTTTTGTGCAGGTCGCCATGAAATCATCACGTCGCCGTTTCCTGCAGCTTGCATCCGGAGCGCTCGTGCTTCCTGCGTCCTCACGGCTGGCGCACGCGCAAACATATCCCAGCAGGCCGGTGCGTTTGACGATTGGCTATACGCCGGGCGGATCGGCCGATCTCACGGCCCGCCTCATGGGCCAGTGGTTGTCGGAAAAGCTGGGCCAATCATTTGTCATCGAGAACCGCCCCGGCGGCGGCACCAACATCGCAACCGAGGCCGTGCTTCGCTCGCCACCGGACGGCTATTCACTGCTGCTTGTCGCGCCGGCCAACGCCATCAATGCGACGCTCTACGACAAGCTGAACTTCAGCTTCATCAAGGAAGTCGAACCCGTTGCAGGGTTGATCCGCTTTCCCAATGTCGTTGTCGTCCACCCGTCGCTGCCGATCAAATCGATCCCCGAGTTGATCGCATACGCGAAGGCCAATCCCGGCAAGCTCAACATGGCATCCTCGGGCAACGGCTCCACCATTCAGATGTCGGGTGAGCTGTTCAAGATGCTGACAGGCATCAACATGGTCCACGTGCCCTATCGCGGCGGAGCACCGGCCCTGACCGATCTCATCGCGGGCCAGGTGCAGGTGATGTTCGACAATTTGCCGACATGCGCCGAGCATGTGAAGTCAGGCAAGCTGCGTGGTCTGGCGGTGACCAGCACGACGCGATCGGAAGTATTGCCCGATTTGCCAACGGTAGCCGATTTTCTGCCGGGCTATGAAGCGAGCGCCTGGTATGGAATCGGCGCACCGAAAGGCACACCGCCTGAGATCGTCGACAGGCTGAACAAGGCGGTCAACGAGATTCTCGCCGACCCCAAGACCAAGGCAAAGTTCTCGGAGTATGGCGCAATCCTGCTGCCGGGCTCGGCCGCCGATTTCGGCAAGCTGCTGGCCGACGAAACCGAAAAATGGGGCAAGGTGGTGAAGTTCGCCGGCGCCAAAGTCGACTAGGGCGCCCCGTTACTTCACCCGCTCGATCAGCTCCATCGCGCCGTGCGGCGCGCGCACCTTGCCCTCGTGGATCACGTAGGCGAAGACGTCGCGCGGCATCTTGTTCGGCTTGGCCTTGTCGACCTTCGGCAGATCGTCCGGCTCGCCGCCGCCGGCCCAGGCGCGAAGGCGCTCCGCCCAGGCGTCAAGCTGCTTCGGCGGATAGCAGGTCTTGATCTCGTCATTGCCCTTCTGCAGACGCGCATAGACGAAGTCGCTGGCGACGTCCGCGATAGCCGGATATTTGCCGTGCTCCGCGAACACGACCGGCGTCTCGAACTGCCGGATCAGGGCGATGAACTCGGGCACGCAAAAACTGTCGTGCCGGACTTCGACGACATGGCGCAGCGCGCGCCCGTCGAGCTTGCGTGGTAACAGCTCGAGGAATTTGCCGAAATCGGCGCCATCAAACTTTTTCGTTGGCGCGAATTGCCACAGCACGGGCCCCAGGCGATCGCGCATTTCCAGCACACCGGAATCGTAGAAGCGCTTGATGGAATCGCCGGCCTCCGCCAGCACGCGGCGGTTGGTGGCAAAGCGCGGGCCCTTGACGGAGAAGACGAAGCCGTCGGGCACTTCGCTGGCCCATTTGCGGAAGCTCTCCGGCTTCTGCGAGCCGTAATAGGTGCCGTTGATCTCGATCGAGGTCAGCTTCGAGGCGGCGTAAGACAGCTCCTTCGCCTGCGCAAGCTTTTCCGGATAGAACACGCCCCGCCACGGCTCGAAGGTCCAGCCGCCGACGCCGATGAAGATGTTGCCGCGCTTGGCATCGTTCTTGGCGGCGCTTTTTGCAGATTTTGTCACGGGATGCTCGTGAGGAATGGGGTGAGGGCGCGCAGAGCCTAATCAAGTCACCGGCGCTTGACCAGTTGACGCCTGCCGCCATTTCCCGCGTCGCTTGCCGGAAGCTATTCCTCTGCCGAGCGCTTCCGTGATATCAATCCGCCACCAGCCGGAAGGGACTTTCGCGTTATGGATTCTCAATCGATTGCGGGCATTTTGGGCGGCATTATTGCAGCCGTTGTTCTGGTGG
This sequence comes from Bradyrhizobium sp., assembly GCA_035278345.1. Taxonomy (GTDB): domain Bacteria; phylum Pseudomonadota; class Alphaproteobacteria; order Rhizobiales; family Xanthobacteraceae; genus Bradyrhizobium. The sequence continues at coordinate 5,499 of DATEJC010000145.1, forward strand.
TGGCGTTTGCATATGGGCCGATGGGGCCGTTCGGCAAGGTGACCAAGCCGGCCGCCGCACCGGCAGCGCAGACGGCGCCCGCTGCGCCTGGTCCGCGCGGGCCGGTGATCCGGGAAGTGCCGAACTAGGGCTATTTGGTTTGACGCGTTTCCTTCACGCGAACCGGTACCCACTTCGCTTGAAAACGCTCCGGTTTTCTGCCTGTTTCGCCCCCTTGCGGAATGAACCGGGCATACCTATCTTGCATCCAACGGCGACGTCGAGCTTGCAAGAAGTTCCGGCGCCTGGACGACCACGAAACGGCTGCGCCGGATGTACGCGCGCCTCATTTCGTGGTCGTTGTCATTTCCGGCGGCGCTTTTAGCTCGAACCCTGACGTGTCCGGCCGGGCAGCCAGCTCGGTAGCCTGAACGCCTGCCAGAACAGCTCGCGATGCAGCTCGCGGATCTTTCGCGAGTTGTCGGCGAAGGTCTCGCAGGCCTGTCGCGCGAATTCGGTCTGCGCCTCCACGGCCTTGTCCAACGAGCGGGCGGCCGAGAGCTTCTCGGCAAACGACTGCGCATCCTCGAGCGACTTCCTCGTGTAGTCGCGATAGGCATTGGCGATCGCCTGGATGGCGGTGGCGGGGGCCGCCGCGGGCGAGGGGGCGGGCTCGGCGGCTGCAGGCGGCGTGGCCGGTTTGACCGGAGCGGTATCCGTCGGCGGCACGACAGAGGCCATGCGCTCCTTGAACGAAGCAACGCGCTCCACGCGCTCCACGGGTTCGGCTGGCGCCGTGTCCGGTTGCGCGACAGAGGCTGTGGGCTCGACGACGGATTCGGCCGGGGTCGTCTCGTCGGGCCGTGTGACTTCGGCTGCGGGCGCGGCGGGCTCGGCCATCGCAGCATAGAGCGCTTCGCTCTCCGCCTGCTCGGGCGCGGGAACCTGCTGCTCCGCTTTCTTCTTGTCGCGTTTCTTCTTGCTCCGGGCGGATTTTCCGCCTGGTTTTGGCTGGTGTAGATCAGTCATTTCCTCATGCCTCCAAATTCGAATCGAGGCGACATTCCGCGGCCTTTACGCTGGAATCGCGGTTTCTGATTGTTGGTTGCGCGGCGGTGGTGTGGAGAGTTTTGGAAATCGGCGAAATGCTGTTCCAGTGACCGGGAGGCGGGCGGTTTTCGCCCGTTTTCTGGGCATTTCTCCCCGCCTTTCCGGGGAACTGCGCCTTGGCAGCGCAAGGGCCGGTCGCTATACGACAGCCCATGAACGAGGCCGTCAAACCGGGCCCCGAAATATCTCCGCAGGCTGCCCTGCCGGAAATTTCGGTTGTTGTCCCGACCTTCAACGAGCGCGACAACGTCACCACGCTGTATAAGCGGCTGGAGGCGACCTTTGGCGCAGTCCCGTGGGAGGTCGTCTTCGTCGACGACAATTCTCCTGATCACACCTGGCAGGTGGTGCGCGAGCTGTCGCGCCGTGATCCGCGCGTGCGCTGCATCCGCCGCATCGGCCGCCGCGGCCTGTCCGGCGCCTGCATCGAGGGCATTCTCGCTTCCAGCGCGCCCTATGCCGCCGTGATCGACGCCGATCTGCAGCATGACGAGACGCGGCTGCCGAAGATGCTGGCGCTGCTGCAGAGCGGAGAGGCCGAGCTCGTGATCGGCAGCCGCTATATCGAGGGCGGCAGCGCCGAAAGTTTTGACAAGCAGCGCGCCGGCATCAGCGCCTTTGCCACCGGGATCGCCAAGCGTACGCTCGGCGTCAAGGTCTCCGATCCCATGAGCGGCTTCTTCGCGATCCGCCGTGACCGCTTCGAGAAGCTGGCGCCTGAGCTCTCGACGCAGGGCTTCAAGATCCTGCTCGACATCATCGCCACCGCCCGCGGCGAATTGCGCACGAAGGAAGTGCCCTTCACCTTCGGCACGCGGCTGCACGGCGAGAGCAAGCTGGATTCCATGGTGGCGCTGGATTTCATTGGGCTCGTGCTGGCCAAGCTGACGGGCGACGTGATCTCGCTGCGCTTCATCCTGTTCGGGCTGGTCGGAACATCCGGCCTCATCGTGCACTTGACGACGCTGTTCATTGCGCTGAAGATTTTCAGGGCGCCGTTTGCGGAAGCGCAATTGGCGGGCGCTTTGGTCGCCATGACCAGCAATTTCGTGCTCAACAATTTCCTGACCTATCGCGACCAGCGGCTGAAGGGCTTTGCGCTCGTGCGCGGCCTCTTGCTGTTCTACATCGTCTGCAGCGTCGGTCTGTTCGCCAATGTCGGCGTCGCGTTCTCGGTCTATGACCAGGAGCCGATCTGGTGGCTGGCGGGCGCGGCCGGCGCACTGATGGGCGTGGTCTGGAACTACGCGATGTCCGGACTGTTCGTCTGGCGCAAGCGATAGCCTGGCAAGCATGATCCCGCAAAGTGGGGACCGGTTTTCGGAAAAGATCATGCTTCAAACAAAAAGTCCCGGCGAAAGGCGGCTCATCACCAACACCATCCTGACCGTCGCCGCGCTTGTCGCGCTGCGCCTCGTCGCGGCCGCCTTCACGCCGCTGACCTTCGACGAAGCTTATTACTGGATGTGGTCAAGACATCTGGCGGGGGGCTACTACGATCATCCGCCGATGGTGGCGTTCGTGATCCGCGCCGGCACCATGATTGCCGGCGACACCGAGCTCGGCGTGCGGCTGGTCTCGATCCTGCTCGCGCTGCCCATGAGCTTTGCCATCTGGCGCACCACCGAGATCCTGTTCGGCGGCACGCGCACGGCGGCTTCGGCAGTCGTCCTGCTCAACGTCACGCTGATGGCCGCGGTCGGCACGCTGATCGTGACGCCGGACGCGCCGCTCTTGGTTGCCTCGAGCTTCGTGCTGTTCTTCCTGGCCAAAGTGCTGGAGACCGGGCGCGGCGCCTGGTGGCTTGCGGTCGGCGCGGCCGCGGGCTGCGCGCTGCTGTCGAAATACACCGCGATGTTCTTTGGCGTGGCGATCGTGATCTGGCTGGTCGCGGTGCCAAAACTGCGGAACTGGCTGCTTTCGCCCTGGCTCTATCTCGGCGGCCTCGTGGCGCTGGCGCTGTTTGCGCCTGTCATCCTGTGGAACGCCGATCACCAGTGGGTGTCGTTCATAAAGCAGATGGGCCGCGCACGCATCGAGGATTTCCGGCCCGCCTTCATCGCCGAGCTGGTGCCGACGCAGGTCGCGTTCGCAACGCCGCTGGTGTTCATTCTCGGCGCGATGGGGCTGCACGCGATGGCGTGGCGCCACTCCGGCGCCTACGCCGCGCGCGTGCTGGTCAACACCATGTTCTGGACCATCGTCACCTATTTCGTGTGGCATTCGCTGCATGCGCGCGTCGAGGCCAACTGGTTTGCTCCGGTCTATCCGGCGTTCGCGGTGGCCGCCGCGGCCGCTGCCCAGCTGACGCCGTGGGAGAGGGGCCGCAAGCGGCTCGCCCATTTCTGCACGCGCTGGGCGGCGCCGACCGGAATCGTGCTGTTCGCAGCTCTGATCGTGCAGGCCAATACCGGCATGCTCACGGGCTATCGCCGCGATGCCACCGTGCGCAGCGTCGGCGTCGGCTGGCACGAGATCGCGCGCGAGATCGAGGCGGCGCGAGTGCGCGTTGGCGCGACATGCGTGCTTGCGCCGGACTACGGCACCACGAGCTGGCTGGCGTTCTACTTGCCGAAAGGCACCTGCGTCGCGCAGCAGAGCCAGCGCATCCGCTGGATCAACATGCGCGAGCCGGATGCGGCCGATCTCAAGGGCAAGCTGCTCTATGTCGACGATGCCGTGCCCGACGGACGTCCGCATCTGAAGGAGTCTTTCGGCCGCGTGGAAAAGGTCGGCGAGGTCCAGCGCAAGCGCGGGCCGCTTTTGGTCGAAACCTATCTTCTGGAACTGCTCGAGCAGCCGAGGAGCGGCGATGCCTTGGACCGCTCGCCGCCGCCGGAACTGCAAAAATAGTTTCAGGCCTGTCGGACCGAAGGCTCGCGGTACGTCTTGACAGGATATCCACTGCAAGGAGCTCGCGTCATGGACAGTTCCACCCTGAAACCCGCGTCCGAACTCGCCAGCACCAACACCGCCCGTTTTCCCAACGAAAGCGCCGAGTATCGCCGCGCCCGGCAAAGTCTCCTCGTTGAGGAAATCGAACTGCGTCGCCGGATCGAGCGCGTTGCCGAGCTGAGGCGAGCGCTGCCGCCGGGCGGCGAGGTGATGAAGAATTATGTGTTTGAAGGCGAGCAGGGTGAAGTGAGTTTTGCCGATCTGTTCGGCGACAAGCAGACGCTCGCCGTCTACAGCTACATGTTCGGGCCGCAGCGCCAGGTGCCGTGCCCGATGTGCACGTCCTTTATGGGCACGTGGCAAGGCAAGCTGCCCGACATCGAGCAGCGCATCGCCTTTGTGTTCGTCGCACGCTCGCCGATTGCGCGCCTGATCGAAGCGAAGAAGGCGCGCGGCTGGACGCAACACAAAATCTTCTCGGACGCATCAGGTGACTACACGCGCGACTATGTCAGCGCCGATGATGCCGACATTCCCGGCTACAGCGTGTTCACAAGACGCGACGGCACGATCCGCCATTTCTGGTCTGGCGAGATGAGCGGTGCGATGGCCGATCCCGGCCAGGATCCGCGCGGTGCGCCCGACTTCGATCCGCTCTGGACGATCCTCGACACCACGCCCGAGGGGCGAGGCACCAACTGGTATCCGAAGCTTGTCTATTGAATGCCCCAAAGCGGTACACCCGCAAAATTACGCGCGTGATTTTGCGGGGAACATATGGCGAATTTCCCTTGCCTAACAATGGCCTGCGTTTAAGCCGCATTTAACTAAAAGTAGCCTTAATGACGCTCCGCGCCTCTGCGAGATGCGACGCGAACTTGTCCGCGGCGCGCATCGAGAGGGACGATTGGGACTGTCTGGGCGAAGGGCGTATGAGTAAGAGTTGGGGTGCGTTTGGCCTTCCAGCCCGGAAGCGTCGAAATTCCCGTCAAGCCAGGTTTTCCGGATTTGCAGGCACCGCAGCCGTTGCAGCGCTTGTGATCGGCTGCGGCTGGACGGTGTACAGCAACATTCTCGGCGCCGGCATCTATCCGTCGGTTCATGCGAGCGTCGAAGTCCCGGTGACGCCGCGGCAGATGAGCTCGATCGTGCGCAAGACGCCGGCTGCAATGATCACAACCGTGTTCGGCGATCTGCCGCAAGCGACCGCATCGGTGCCGAAGAACGAGACGGCCGACGCGGTTCCTTCGATTATGTTTAACGAACGGTTTGCGGCTTTCTCCGCCGACAGCGTCGCGCCGGCGCCCGCAGAAGGCGTGAAGCTCGCGTCCGCCACACCGTCGATCGAAGTCACGCTGCCGGTTGAGCCCGCGAAGAAGCAGAGTGCTTCCGCGTCGGTGCAGATTGCGATGGCAACGCCCGCGACGAAGTCGGTGGAAACCAAGCCGATCGAGCGCGTGACCGGAAAGTCCGGCAATTCGATCCGCGACATGGCGCAGCGCGCCAAGGCCGCTGTCATGTCTATCGGCCAGGAAAAGCCGTCGATGGTTGAAAAGCTCTGGGGCAAGGAGCCCACGCACGGTGCGCTGCTTGCCTATGCCGCGGCTGACGTCAGCGTTACCGGTAGCATTCCGCAGGAGCAGAACCCGATGTATGGCGGCAAGCCGCCTTACGACAAGACGACCGCCGTCTACGTCATCGGCAACAAGATGGTCTATCTGCCTGACGGCACGCAGCTCGAGGCACATTCCGGCCTCGGCTCCAAGATGGACGACGTGCGCTATGCGCATGTGCGGATGCAGGGCGTCACGCCGCCGCACATCTATACGCTCAAGCCGCGCGAGGCGCTGTTCCACGGCGTGCCGGCGCTGCGGCTGACGCCGATCGGCGGCGAGGATAAGATCTTCGGCCGCGACGGCCTGCTCGCGCACACCTACATGCTCGGCGGCACCGGCCAGTCCAATGGCTGTGTGTCCTTCAAGGACTATTACGCCTTCCTCGATGCCTACAAGAACAAGGGCATCCGCAAGATCGCCGTCATTGCGAAGGTGGAGTGAGGCGGGGCAGGGCGTTTCGACGCGCGTCGCAAACTCCGCAAGGCCGTCGCGAGAGAGCGGGCCCCCAAAACAAAAACCCCGGCATCGCTGCCGGGGTTTTCATTTCTCGTATCGCTTGAAGTGTCGCGGACCTTAGAAGTCCATGCCGCCCATGCCGCCGCCCGGGGGCATGGCGGGGCCGCCGGCGTTCTTCTTCGGCACTTCGGCGACCATGGCTTCGGTCGTGATCAGCAGCGCTGCAACCGAGGCAGCGTTCTGGATCGCGATGCGTACCACCTTGGTCGGGTCGATGATGCCCTTGGTGACAAGATTGCCGTATTCGCCGGTCTGCGAGTCGAAGCCGTACGAATACTGGTCCTTCTCCAGCACCTTGCCGACAATGACCGAACCGTCCTCACCGGCATTGATCGCGATCTGGCGGGCCGGCGCGGACAGCGCCTTGCGCACGATCTCGACGCCGGTCTTCTGGTCGTCGTTGGCGGTCTTGATGCGCTTCAGCTGCTCGGAGGCGCGGAGCAGGGCGACGCCGCCGCCCGGAACGATGCCTTCCTCGACCGCGGCGCGGGTGGCATGCATCGCGTCATCCACGCGATCCTTGCGCTCCTTCACCTCGACTTCGGTCGCGCCGCCGACGCGGATCACCGCGACGCCGCCGGCGAGCTTGGCCAGACGCTCCTGCAGCTTCTCGCGGTCGTAGTCCGAGGTGGTTTCCTCGATCTGCGCCTTGATCTGGGCAACGCGGGCCTCGATGTCGGCCTTCTTGCCGGCACCGTTGACGATAGTGGTGTTCTCCTTGTCGATCATCACCTTCTTGGCGCGACCGAGCATGTTGAGCGTCACGTTCTCGAGCTTGATGCCGAGGTCTTCCGAGATCGCCTGGCCGCCGGTCAGGATCGCGATGTCCTGCAGCATGGCCTTGCGGCGATCGCCGAAGCCCGGCGCCTTGACGGCGGCGACCTTCAGACCGCCGCGCAGGCGGTTCACCACCAGCGTGGCCAGGGCCTCGCCTTCGACGTCTTCAGCGACGATGACGAGCGGCTTGCCGGTCTGCACCACGGCTTCCAGCAGCGGCAGCAGTTCGTTCAGCGAGGAGAGCTTCTTCTCGTTGATCAGGATGTAGGCATCGTCCATCTCGACGCGCATCTTGTCGGCGTTGGTGACGAAGTACGGCGAGATGTAGCCGCGATCGAACTGCATGCCCTCGACGACGTCGAGTTCGGTCTCCAGCGACTTGGCTTCCTCGACGGTGATGACACCTTCGTTACCGACCTTCTTCATGGCGTCGGAAAGGAACTTGCCGATCTCGGAATCGCCGTTGGCGGAAATGGTGCCGACCTGGGCGATCTCTTCGTTCGAGGTGACCTTCTTGGAGTTCTTCTCGAGGTCCGCAACGACAGCCTCGACCGCGAGGTCGATGCCGCGCTTCAGATCCATCGGGTTCATGCCGGCGGCAACCGACTTGGCGCCTTCCTTGACGATCGCGGCCGCAAGCACGGTCGCGGTGGTGGTGCCGTCGCCGGCCGCGTCAGCCGCCTTGGAAGCGACTTCGCGCACCATCTGGGCGCCCATGTTCTCGAACTTGTCCTCGAGCTCGATCTCCTTGGCGACGGTGACGCCGTCCTTGGTGATGCGGGGAGCGCCGAACGACTTGTCGAGCACGACGTTGCGGCCCTTGGGGCCGAGGGTGACCCTCACGGCATTGGCGAGGATCTCGACGCCGCGCAACATCTTGTCGCGGGCTTCGACAGAGAATTTGACTTCTTTAGCTGCCATCTGAGTTGTTCCTTGGGATTACTGGAAGTGATGAGGGGAAGGGCGCTCAGGCGGCCTTCTTCTTGGAAGCGGGAACGTCGGTGAGGACGCCCATGATGTCGCTTTCCTTCATGATCAGGAGATCCTGACCGTCGATCTTGACCTCGGTGCCGGACCACTTGCCGAACAGCACGCGGTCGCCGACCTTGACGTCGATCGGGATCAGCTTGCCGGCTTCGTCGCGGCCGCCCGGGCCGACGGCGATGACTTCGCCCTGGGAGGGCTTTTCCTTGGCAGTGTCGGGAATGATGATGCCGCCTGCGGTCTTCTCTTCGGCGTCGATGCGCTTGACCACGACGCGGTCGTGAAGCGGACGGAATTTCATACAGTCCTCCTAAGTTCTTGCAGGGTTTATTGAATTCGAGAGTGTTAGCAATCTGCCCAAGCGAGTGCCAAGGCAGTCGCGGCTGATTTAGGCCAGAGTTTTCGGTTGGGCAAGGGTCTCTAGCAGAAAAATTGGCAGTCGGAGCAGGGGCCTGCCAGATTCGTTCATCATTATTAATTCGGCCCAGGTCCGGCCCGACCCCGTATTAGCACGTGCGGTAAGCTGCTGCTAACGCGACAATTTTAAACAACTTGTTAACCATTCGGGCTTGAGATGCGTTGGTCTCGTGCGTCACATTTCTCTCATGTGAGCGCATCTCCGCCGGGGTGGCTCGGCAGGTTGGCCACCACGACAAATGCGCTCCTTCAGTGGAGGTTGGCATGGTCTCGCGGGTTGGGGTTGTTTCCGAAGACTTCCGGAAACAAGTGCTGGGTTACGGTCTGACGACGGCGCAGATCCTGTATCGGATGCCGGATCACCCCTCGCTGCTGCAGACTTACGTCTGGCAGAACTACGATCTGTTTCCGAAATTCCCGGCGCTGCATGATTTCCTCGCGTTCTGGCAGGAGAAGCTGGAGGGACCACTGTTCTCCGTCACGGTGGCGCATTCGCGGCTGATCAAGCCGGCCGAACTGCGTGCGGTGAACGGGGTTTTCTTGCTGCATTGAGACTGCGTCTTCCGCTTTCTGTGCTAGCCTCTCCCGATCAACGAAAAGGGAGGGCTCGGAATGGCCAAGCAAAAAGCAGCATCGCGGGCGGCGGCGCGTCCTGCGGTGAAGAAGAAATGGACCGGCCTGCGCGGCGCCGAAAAAACCTCAGCACGCAAGGCGATCAAGTCGAAGGGGCGCACGACAGGCCGCACGACCGCCGCCAAGTCGAAGGCGCGGCCGAAGCAGCGCATCGCGATCAGTCATCACCGCGAAGAAGATTTCAAAGCCGACGGCCTGCGCGCCTACGCGCATTACCGCGATCTCGGCATCAAGGACGCGACGCATGGTCTCGCACAGGCCCATGTCATCCGCCTGCAGGGTCCCTGCGATCCGCAGGAAGTCTCAAAGCTTCACTACCACGACGTCGAATTCCAGATGGTCTATGTGCTCAAGGGCTGGGTGAAAACCTACATGGAAGGGCAGGGCGAAACGCTGATGCAGGAAGGCAGCTGCTGGACCCAGCCCCCGAAAATCCGGCACATGATTCTGGATTACTCCGACGACGTGGAGCTCCTGGAGATCATCCTGCCGGCGGATTTCAAGACGGTGGAATTGACGGCGTAGCACTCACCGTCATTGCGAGGAGCGATAGCGACGAAGCAATCCAGCTTTTTTGTTGCGGCAAAGCTGGATTGCTTCCCTCCGTTCGCAATGACGGCGGTGTTTACGTCAACACCCCCACAATCGCCCCCATCAGGCACGTCGTGATCGTCCCCGAGACGATCGACTTCAGCCCGAGCGCGTTGATCTCCTGGCGGCGCTCCGGCGCCATGGTGCCGAGACCGCCGATCATGATGCCGAGGCTGGCGAAATTGGCAAAGCCGCACATCGCA